>NZ_JBIVNX010000022.1:98356-138956 GCF_044753805.1 Streptomyces sp. NPDC093225 | reverse complement strand
GCAGGCCCTGCGGCAGGCCCACCCCGAGGGCTTCGGGGCTTCGCCCGGGCCTGCGGCCCCCCTCGGCCCGGGCCTGCCTCCGGACCAGCCTGCCACCCCTGTCAAGCGCCTCCCCCACACACCACGGGACGGCACTCCCTCGAGTCGTGGAGCCGGGGCGTCGGGGAGCGGGGTCGTCGGGAGCCGGGGCCTCGAAGGGGCGGGGCTTCGAGGGGTCGGGCGGATATCCGTCTGACTCGGGGCGGGCGAGCAGTGAGAATGGGCGGGTGCGCTACGGGATTCTCGGCACCACACAGGTACTCCGCAAAGACGGCACGGCCGTCGCCGTGGGTGGCGCACGCCTGCGCGCGCTCCTGTCGGCCCTCGCGCTCCGCGCCGGCCGTGCCGTCGCGGCGGCGACGCTGATCGACGAGGTGTGGGACGGCGACCCGCCCGCCGACGCCCTCGGCGCCCTCCAGGCCCTGGTCGGACGGTTGCGCCGGGCCCTGGGCCACGCGGCGGTCGAGTCCGCGGCCGGCGGCTACCGACTGGCGGCCGACCGCGAGGACGTGGACCTCTTCCGCTTCGAGCGCCTGGTCGGGGAGGCCGCCACGGCCGACGCCCCGGCCCGCGCCGCCGACCTGTACGACGAGGCCCTCGCGCTCTGGCGCGGCCCGGCCCTGGCGGACCTGCCCTCGGCGCAGGCGGCCCGCTGGGAGGCCCTGCGCCTCGACGCCCGGCGCGGCGCCTTCGCGGCGGCCCTCGCGCTGGGCCGGGCCGTGCAGTCGCTCCCCGACCTGGCCGCCCTGTGCGCCGACCACCCGCTGGACGAGCTCCTCCAGGCCCTGCGCATCCGTGCCCTGCGGGACGCGGGGCGGCCCGCCGAGGCGCTGGCCGCGTACGAGTCCGTACGCCTCGACCTCTCCGAACGCCTCGGCGCCGATCCGGGCCCCGCCCTGCGCGCCCTGCACGCCGAGCTCCTCAACCCGGCCCCGCCCGCCGCGGCTTCCCGCCCTGCTCCGGCCGGCTCCGGGTACGACGGACCTGCCCCGGCCGGCCACCTCCGCGAGGACGACGGGCACGACCGTGACCGCGCTGGTTCCGCCCCCGTCGAGGGCGGAACGGCCTCCTCCGGAATCGGCTGGGCCGCCGGCGGTCCGTCGCTGTGGGCGGGCGGAGGCGGGCCGGTCGGCCGTGGCGCCGACGGGCTCGCGCCCGCCGCCGCAGCCCCCGGCGGGTCCGCGGCGCGTCCCCGCACCGCGGGCGGTCCCAGTGCGTACGTCCAACCTCCCGGTGGGTTCGGTGCCCACGCGTTCGCGGCCGAGGGGCCCGCACGGGCCGGTGCGGAGACGTCGCTCCGGGCCCCGGCCGGGCCCGGAACGGAGGGCGGGCCGGGGCGGATCCGGGTGGTCGGGAACCTGCGGGCGCGGCTGACGACGTTCGTGGGGCGCGGCGACGACATCCGGGTCATCGGCGAGGACCTCGCCCGGGCCCGGCTGGTGACCCTGCTCGGTCCCGGCGGGGCCGGCAAGACCCGGCTGTCGCAGGAGGCCGCCGAGACCTCCGGCATCGGCGACCGCTGGCCCGACGGGGTCTGGCTCGCCGAACTGGCCCCCGTCGACGACCCCGACGACGTACCCGAGGCCGTGGTCTCCGCCCTCGGCGCCCGCGAGACCAAGCTCCGCGGCGCCGCCGCCGAGGAACTGCGCGCCATGACGGACCGGACGGGCGACGACCCGGTCCTGCGCCTCGTCGAGCACTGCGGCCGCCGCCGGATGCTGCTGCTCCTCGACAACTGCGAGCACGTCATCGGCGCGGCCGCCCGGCTCGCCGAGGAACTCCTCGCGCGCTGCCCCGGCCTGCAGATCCTCGCCACCAGTCGCGAGCCCCTCGGCGTCCCCGGCGAGTCGCTGCGCCCCGTCGAACCGCTGCCCGACCCCATGGCGCTGCGGCTGTTCGCCGACCGTGGTGCCGCCGCGCGCCCCGGGTTCGCGCTGGCCGAGGACCCCGACGCGGCCGCCGAGATCTGCCGCCGGCTCGACGGCCTGCCGCTCGCCATCGAGCTGGCCGCCGCCCGGCTGCGGCTGCTGACCCCCCGCCAGATCGCGGACCGGCTCGACGACCGGTTCCGGCTCCTCACCAGTGGTGCCCGGACCGTGCTGCCCCGCCAACAGACGCTGCGCGCGGTGGTGGACTGGTCCTGGGAACTGCTCGACGGGCCCGAGCGCGCGGTGCTGCGCCGGCTGTCGGTGTTCGCGGGCGGCTGTGACCTCGCCGCGGCCGAGGCCGTCTGCGCCGACCACGCGGCGGCCGCCCCGGCCGCCGCCGGGCAGCCGTCGCGGACCTCCGTCGACCCCCTCGACGTTCCGGACGTCCTCGGTTCCCTCGTCGACAAGTCCCTCGTCGTCGCCTCCGTCGGGGGCCCCGGCGAGATGCGCTACCGGCTGCTGGAGACCGTCGCCGAGTACGCCGCCGAGCGCTTCGGCGAGGTCGCCGGGGACCGCGCCGCCGCCGAGCGCCGCCACCTCGTCCACTACCGCGAACTCGCCCGTGCCACCGACCCGCTGCTCCGCGGCGCCGGCCAGCGCGCCGCGCTGGAGCGGCTGGGCACCGAGTACGAGAACCTGCGCACCGCCCTGCGCCGGGCCGCCGCCGCCCGGGACGAGCACGAGATGCTCGTCCTCATCCACGCCCTGCACTGGTACTGGCACATGCGCGACCTGCGCACCGAGGCACGCCACTGGGCCGAGGCCGCGATCGCCCTCGGCCCCGAGGTGTTCGCGGCGCCCGTCCATCCGGCGCCCCCCGTCCACGAGCGGGTCACGGACGTCGAGCCGCCCCTGACGGGCGAGTTGCTCACCGAGGCGCGGCGCGGGGTGCGGCTGATCCAGATGGCGACCCGCGACCAGACGTACGAGCACTGGCAGACCGTGACGGCCCGGGCACTCGTCGAGGCCGTGGTCACCGCCTACCACGCGGGCCTCCCGCAGGCCTGCCGCGGCCCGGGCGCCCTGTGGATCTACGGGGTGATGCTCTCCGGGGACCCCGTGCTGCTGCGCGAGGCGATCGACGAGACGGTCGCGACCTGCCGCCGCCTCGGCCTCCCCTGGGAGCTGGCCTCGGCCCTCCAACTGCGCGCCAACGTGCTGGCCAACCGCACCGACTGGGCCGGGAACGCCACCCGGGACGCCGACGAGAGCCTGGCGATCTACACCCGGCTCGGCGACGACTGGGGCGCGGCCGAGGCCCTGTCCGCCCGGGGCGAGGCCCGCGAGCGGTGCGGGGAGTTCGCCGAGGCCGCCGTGGACTTCCGGGCGGCGATCGACCACGCCCGCCGACTCGGGGCCGAGGAGCAGGTCACGCTGCTGCGGGTGCGGCTGGCCGGGGTGCTGTGCGAGAGCCCCGACGGGCCCGAGGGCGAGGAGGCCGAGAGGATCCTCCGCGAGATCGTCGCCAAGGGCAGGCTCGCCGGCAACGAGGCCATGCCGGCCGCCCGGATGTACTACGCGATATGGCTGGGCCGTACCGGCCGCCGGGCCGAGGCCCGGGTGGAACTCGACGCGCTGCGCGAGGAGTTCGCCTACGGCGCCTACGCCGTCTTCGAGGGCATGGTGCTGGGTCTGCTGGGCTGGCTCGACACGCTCGACGGCCGCTACGACTCCTGCCTGGCGCTGACCCACCGGGCCCTGGTCCTGTCCGCGGACCCACTGGCCCGGATGGTGATTCCGCAGATGGCGGCCGTGCACCTGATGACCGCCGCCGGGGCCCTCGCCCGCAAGGGGGGCCCCGAGAACGCGGGCCGGGCCGCCCGGCTGCTCGGCGCGTACGCGGCGCTCCTGCCGCCCGGGCACTTCGCGGCGGGCCTGGAGCGCGAGGGCCGGGACGCGGCCACGGCGGCCGCGCGGGAGGCGCTCGGCGACGCCGCGTACGAGGCGGCGTACGACGAAGGCGGCGGCCTCACCCTGGAGGAGGCCACCGCCCTCTTCTGATCCGGCCTTCGGGACGCGATCCGGATGCCGGACCAGGCCCTCCCCCGCCGGGGCCGGTCCGTCCCCCCGCCACGCCGTGGCAGGGGTCCGGCGCCGGATCAGGTCTTCTTGCGGAACTTCGCCACCGCGAGCGGCGCCGTGACGGCCGTGATGGCCACGGACCAGGCCAGGGTCATCCACACCGAGTGGGCCAGCGGGCCGTGCCCGTTGATGAGGACCCGGGCCGCGTCGGCCAGGTTGGACAGCGGGTTGTAGTCCGTGAAGGACTGCAGCCAGCCGGGCATCGTGGTCGGCGGGGCGAAGATGGAGCTGCCGAACTGGAGCGGCATCAGGACGAGCATCGCGACCCCCTGGACGGCCTGCGCCGTCTTCATGGTCAGACCCAGCAGGATGAAGATCCACATCAGCGAGGCGCCGAAGACCATCGACAGGCCGATGGCCGCGAACAGGTGCAGCACCGAGGTCTTGATGGTCAGGCCCAGCAGGAAGCCCATCCCGAGCAGGATGCCGGTGGCCACCAGCATGCGGCCGACCTCGACCACGATCTTCGCGATGAGCACCGAGGAGCGGGCGATCGGCATGGACCGGAAGCGGTCCATCACGCCCTTCTTGAAGTCGTCGTTGACGCCCGTGCCGACCGCCATCGCGATGTTCATGCCCATCATGGCCATCATGCCGGGCACGAGGTACTGGACGTAGTCGCCGTTGTTGCCCTTGCCCGCGATCGCGCCGCCGAAGACGTACACGAACAGCAGGATGAAGATGATCGGCATCAGCACGGCGTCGAACATCGACTCCGGGTCCGCCTTGATCGCCAGGGCGTTGCGGCGGGCCAGGGCGGCGATGTGCCGCAGGTTGCCCCGCAGGCCGATGCGCCCCTCGGAGGGGACCGGCGCCTTGGGGGCCGGGGAGCCGGGGGCCGCGTCGCGGGCCGGCGCGCTGTGCGCGGTGGTCGTCGTGCTCATGCCGCGACCTCCTGGTTCTTCTCGGTGGCGGGTACGGAGTCCTGGGGCAGGTCGGCGGCCGAGGACTTGTGGCCGGTGATGGCGAGGAACACCTCGTCCAGGCTCGGCAGGTACGTGCCGAGGTCCGCGATCGCGTACCCGCGGGCCGCCAGCAGCCCGACCACGGCGGTCAGCTGTTCGTCGCTGAGGATCGGCACCAGCAGGACGCCCTCGTCGGGCACGGCCTGCGAGCCGGCGACGCCGTCCAGGCCGGTCTCGGACAGCGCCCGGGCCATGGCCGGCAGGTCCGCCGGGTCGGCCGGGCGGATCTTCAGGGTGCGGCCGCCGACCCGGGCCTTCAGTTCGTCGATGCCGCCCTTGGCGATGACCTTGCCGCGGTCGATGACCGTCAGCTCGTTCGCGAGCTGCTCGGCCTCCTCCATGTACTGGGTGGTGAGCAGCACGGTGGCGCCCTCCGCGACCATCCGCTGCACCTCGTCCCACACCTCGTTGCGGGTGCGCGGGTCGAGGCCGGTGGTGGGCTCGTCCAGGTAGAGCACCGCCGGGCGGCCGATCATGGAGGCGGCCAGGTCGAGGCGCCGGCGCATGCCGCCGGAGTACGTGCCGGCCACCCGCTTGCCGGCGTCGGTGAGGGAGAACCGCTCCAGCATCTCGTCCGCCCGGGTGCGGGCGTCCTTGCGGGAGAGGTCGAGCAGGCGGCCGATCATGTAGAGGTTCTCCCAGCCGGAGAGCTTCTCGTCGACCGAGGCGTACTGGCCGGTCAGGCCGATCGTGCGGCGCAGCTGCCGGGGCTGGCGGACCACGTCGTAGCCGGCCACGACGGCGGTGCCGGCGTCCGGGACGAGCAGGGTGGACAGGCAGCGCACCAGGGTGGTCTTGCCGGCGCCGTTGGGGCCGAGCACGCCGAGCACGGTGCCCTCGCGCACGTCCAGGTCGACCCCGTCCAGGGCCTTGGTCTCGCCGAAGTGCTTGACCAGCCCCCGCACCTCCACGGCGTTGGCGCCGCTACCGGGATTCTTGTCGATTCGCGTCATGCCCCCTATGGGACCAGCCGCCACCGACAGCGCCCCGACAGCTTCCCGACACCGCTCCGACGGGCCCGGCGGGCGTCCTCGCGGGCCACCGACAGGTCACCGACATGACGCCGACAGGCCACCGGCGAGGGCCGACCCGACGCCCGGAAGACGCCGGCGGCCCGCCGACACGGGGTCGACGGGCCGCCGGTCCACGGTCGCGGATCAGTGGAAGGCGTGCTCCTCCTGCGGGAACGCGCCGCCGACCACGTCCTCGGCGAAGGCCTTCGCCGCGTCGCCCATGGTCTGGCGCAGGTTCGCGTACTGCTTGACGAAGCGCGGCAGCTTCCCGCCGGTCAGCCCCATCATGTCCGTCCAGACCAGCACCTGCGCGTCGCAGGCGCCGCCCGCGCCGATGCCCACGGTCGGGATGTGCAGCGAGCGGGTGACCTCGGCCGCCAGCTCGGCCGGGACCAGCTCCAGCACCACCGCGAAGGCGCCCGCGTCCTGGGCCGCCTTCGCGTCCCGGAGCAGCTGGTGCGCGGCCTCGTCGCTGCGGCCCTGCACGCGGTAGCCCATGGCGTTGACGGACTGCGGGGTCAGGCCCAGGTGGGACATGACCGGGATGCCGGACTGCACGATGAGCTCGGTCTGGGGCAGGGAGCGCTCGCCGCCCTCCAGCTTCACCGCGTGCACGCCGGCCTCCTTCACGAGGCGGGTCGCGCTGCGCAGCGCCTGCACGGCGCCTTCCTGGTAGGAACCGAACGGCAGGTCGCCGACGACGAGGGCGCGCTTGGTGCCCCGGACGACGGCCGCGGACAGCAGGGTCATCTCGTCCATCGTCACCGGCACGGTCGTGTCGTAGCCGAGGTGACAGTTGCCCATGGAGTCGCCGACCAGGATGACGGGGATGCCGGACTCGTCGAAGACGGAGGCGGTCATCGCGTCGTAGGCGGTGAGCATGGGCCACTTCTCGCCGCGCTCCTTGGCGGCGGTGAGGTCGCGGACGGTGATGCGCCGGTTGCCCTTGCCTCCGTACAGGGAGGTCTCGCGGGCAGGCGAAACGGCGTGCGTCATTGCAACTGCTCCTTGTGTCATCTCGAGGCACCCTCACGGTGTCCCCGGACTCACCCCCCATGGTGGCATCCGTGCGGCCGAAGCCGGAAGTGGGCGCGAGCGCGGCCCAGATCACGCCGGCGTCCGGCCGTCCGTCCGGACGGTGGGAATATGCGCGTTTCGTTACAAGCGGAACGCTCTGCTCGTTCCGGGCCGTCCTTGTGGCCGTACGGCCGTCCCGGACGGCACGGAAGCAGCCGATCATCGCCTAGGGTCAAGAGGCGGTTCGGTGCGCGAGCAAGGCAGTGAGGACGTGGCATGGCACAGGCGTACAGGGGAAGCGGCGGCTCGGAGCCCGAGGGCACCGGATCCCGACTCCGGCGCCGCCTCCACGAACTGCGCCGCGACCCGGGCATCTGGCGCCGCGGCCTGGTCACCGCCGGCGTCGCCCTCCTCCTCACGCTGGTCATGGTCTTCCACGCGGAGCTGCCCAACTCCGTCGGCAACACCGGCAGCCTGATCGAGACGTTCCTGCCCTGGCTGGGCCTGCTCGTCCCCGTGCTGGTGGCGCTCGCGGTCTGGCGCACCTCCGCCACGGCGCTGCTGGCGACGGCCCTGGCCGCGGCGGTCTGGCTCAACTTCTTCGGCGGCCTGGTCACCGACAAGTCCGGCGGCGGCGGCAACCTCATGGTCGCCACCCACAACGTCGACGCCGACAACCCCGACCAGCACGGCACCGCCGAGAAGATCGCCGACTCCGGCGCCGACGTCCTCGCCCTCACCGAGCTCAAGGCCAGCGCGGTGCCCGTCTACGAGGGCGTGCTGGCGAAGACGTACAAGTACCACCAGGTCGAGGGCACGGTCGGGGTGTGGAGCAAGTACCCGCTCAGCGACCCCGCGCCGGTCGACATAAGGCTGGGCTGGACCCGGGCCATGCGCACCACCGTCGACACCGACCACGGCCCGGTCGCCGTGTACGTCGCCCACCTGCCCTCGGTACGGGTCAAGCTGAACGCCGGCTTCACCGCCAACCAGCGCGACAACAGCGCCGAGGCCCTCGGCCGCGCGCTGGCCGCCGAGCCCATCAAGAAGGTCATCCTGCTCGGCGACCTCAACGGCACCATGAACGACCGCGCCCTGTCGCCCGTCACCTCCCAGATGCGCTCCACGCAGGGTGCGGCGGGCGACGGCTTCGGCTTCAGCTGGCCGGCCGGGTTCCCCATGGCCCGGATCGACCAGATCATGGTGCGCGGCGTCAAGCCGGAGGCGTCCTGGACGCTGCCCGCCACGGGCAGCGACCACCTGCCGGTCGCGGCCCGGGTGACGGTGCCGCAGCGGTAGCCCGTACGGGTGCCCGCGGGGTCCGTGCGGGGGTGCCCGCACGGATGCGCGTCCCGGTGCCCGCCCGGGCCGCGCGTACGGGCCGCCCCGCCCCGCCCCCTGCCGGGGGCGCGGGCTACGCCCGCTCGCGCCAGCCGTTCGTGATCGGCAGGCGCCGGTCCTTGCCGAAGCCCTTCGCGGAGATCTTGGTGCCCGGCGGGTACTGGCGGCGCTTGTACTCCGCGGTGTCCACCATCCGCAGGGTGCGGGCCACCAGCTGCCGCTCGAAGCCCACCGCCACGATCTGCTCCAGCCCCTGGTCGCGGTCGACGTACCGCGCGAGCACGGCGTCGAGCACGTCGTAGTCCGGCAGCGAGTCGGTGTCGACCTGGTCGGGGCGCAGTTCGGCGCTCGGCGGCTTCGAGATGGAGTTCTCCGGGATCGGCGGCACCTGCCCGCGCTCCTCGGCGGCCTCGTTGCGCCACTTCGCGAGCCGGAAGACGTCCGACTTGTAGACGTCCTTGATGGGCCCGTAGGCGCCGACCGAATCGCCGTACAGCGTCGAATAGCCCACCGCCAGCTCGGACTTGTTGCCCGGCGCGAGGACGAGGTGGCCCTCCTGGTTGGACACGGCCATCAACATCGTGCCGCGCAGCCGGGACTGGAGGTTCTCCTCCGCCAGGCCCGTCAGGCCCAGCGAGCCCATGTAGGCGTCGAACATCGGGACGATCGGCACGGTACGGAGGTCCAGCCCGGTGCGGCGGGCCAGTTCCGCCGCGTCGCCCCTGGAGTGGTCCGACGAGTACTTCGACGGCATGGAGATGCCGTACACGTTCCGGGCGCCCACCGCGTCGCAGGCGATCGCCGCGACCAGTGCCGAGTCGATGCCGCCGGACAGGCCGACGAGGACCGAGCGGAAACCGTTCTTCCTGACGTACGCGCGCAGGCCCACGACCAGCGCCGTGTAGACCTCCTCGTCGTCGTCCAGGCGGTCCGCGTACCCGCCCGTGACCTCGGGCTCGTACGCGGGCACCGGCTCCTCGGAGAGCACGGCACGGTCGATGCGCAGCCCGTCGTCCACCACGCCCTCGACGGGCCGCGCCGCCGCGGCGGGCAGGTCGAGGTCCACCAGCACGCAGCCCTCGGTGAACTGCGGGGCGCGGGCCACGACCTCGCCGTCCCGGTCGACGACGATGGAGTCGCCGTCGAAGACCAGCTCGTCCTGGCCGCCGGTCATGGCGAGGTAGGCGAGGGTGCAGCCGGCCTCCTGGGCCCGCTTGCGGACCAGTTCGAGGCGGACGTCGTCCTTGTTGCGCTCGTACGGGGAGGCGTTGATCGAGACCAGCAGCCCGGCCCCGGCCGACCGGGTGGCCGGCACGCGCCCGCCGTCCTGCCAGAGGTCCTCGCAGATGGCGAGGGCCACGTCCACGCCGTGCACGCGGACCACGGGCAGCGTGTCGCCGGGCACGAAGTACCGGAACTCGTCGAACACGCCGTAGTTGGGCAGGTGGTGCTTGGCGAACCGCAGCACCACCCCGCCGCGGTGCAGCACGGCGGCGGCGTTGAGCGGGGCGCCGGCGGGCTGGCCGTATCGGGCCGCCTTCTCGGAGCGGTCGAGGTAGCCGACGACGACGGGCAGCTCGCCGAGCCCCTCCGCCGCCAGCCGCGCGGCGAGTCCGACGAGCGCGGTCCGGGAGGCGTCGACGAAGGACTCGCGCAGCGCGAGGTCCTCGACGGGATAGCCGGTCAGCACCATCTCGGGGAACGCCACCAGGTGGGCGCCCTGCTCGGCGGAGTGCCGGGTCCAGTGGACGATCGAGTCGGCGTTGGCGGCGATGTCGCCGACGTGCGAGTCGATCTGATTCAGCGCGAGGCGTAGTTGAGGCACGGCCGCAGTTTATCGTCTTTCTGACGCGATGTCCCGGGGTGTGGGGGACGCGACGGTCCACCCGCACCCCGGGGGCCGCTCGCGGGCCCTTTGCGGGCCCGTTCACGGTCTGCTCACGGCCCGCTCGTGGCCGCCTGATCATGACCGGCTCGCGGCCCGCTCATCGCTTGCTCACGGCCTTCGCGCGCCCTACTTCCGGTAGCCGAGGACCGTCATCATCCCCGCCTCGGAGTGGTAGACGTTGTGGCAGTGCAGCATCCACAGGCCGGGGTTGTCGGCGTCGAAGTCGACGGTCAGGGTCCGGCCCGGGAGCACCACCGCCGTGTCCTTGCGGGGGCCGGGTGCGCCGCCGGTCGTGCCCCCGAGCGCGAACGTGTGGCCGTGCAGGTGGAGCGGGTGCCACATGGCGGTGCCGTTGGTGAGGACCAGCCGGACCCGTTCGCCGGCCCGCACCGGCCGGCGCTGGTCCGTGCGGTACGGGGCCCCGTCGAACGCCCAGTCGTAGCGCGCCATGCCGCCGGTGAGGCGGATCCGGACCGTGCGGTCCGGAGCGCGGCCCGGGTCCGGCAGGGCGGCCGAGGGCGCGGCCCGCAGCGCGCCCGCGGTGAGCAGGCGCCGGCCGAGCTCGGCCGGGCGGACCGCGGCGGGGGGCGTCGCCCCGGCGCCCGTGCGCAGCACCGCGAGCGCGGCGCCGCCCTTCCCCTCGGCGACGGCGGTCAGGGGGAAGACCCCGGCGCGGGCGGTGACGAGGACGTCGTACCGCTCGCCCATGCCGACCAGCAGCGAGTCGGTGGTGGCGGGCTGGACCGGGAAGCCGTCGGTGTGGGTGACCGTCAGCTCGTGGCCGCCGAGGGCGAGGCGGAACGCGGTGTCGCCGCCCGCGTTGACGATGCGCAGCCGGATGCGGTCGCCGGGACGGGCCCGGAAGGTCTCGGGGTCGGCCGGGACCCGGCCGTTGACCAGGTAGTGCGGGTACGCCACGTCGCCCGCGTCGCCGCCGAGCGCGTCGCTGCGGGCGCCCATGAGGACGCGGGAGGGGGCGGTCGTGCCGTTCGTGGCGCCCGTGTCGCCCATGCCGCTCATGTCGTGTCCGGAGTGGCCGGAGTGGGCGGCGCCGGACATCCCCTTGCGGAGCTCGGCGAGGACGGCGTCGGGGGTGGAGCCCGCCACTCCGTCCAGCCAGTCGTCCAGTACGACGACCCACTCCCCGTCGTACCGGAGCGGCTCCTTCGGGTCCTCCACGACCAGGGGCGCGTACAGCCCGCGGTCCTGCTGGACGCCGGAGTGCGGGTGGAACCAGTACGTCCCGGGGTGCGGGACCTTGAAGCGGTACGTGAACTCGGCCCCCGGCCGCACGTCCGCCTGGGTCAGCCCCGGGACCCCGTCCATGTCGTTGCGCAGGGCGAGGCCGTGCCAGTGGAGGGAGGTGGGCTGGGTGAGGTGGTTGGCGAGGGTGAGCGCGAGGGTGTCCCCGGCGGTCACGCGGACCTCGCGGCCGGGCAGCCGGTCGCCGTACGCCCAGGAGCGGACCGTGGTGCCGGCGCCGAGGTCGAGCGGCGTGGGGGTGGCCGTGAGCCGGACCTCGCGGACGCGGCCGCCGCCCGGTCGGGCGGCCTCGGCGGCGGCGACCTCGGGGCCGTCGGGGCGTACGTAGCCGGCCGGGGCGGCGGGGGCTCCGGTGCCGGTGCCGTGGCCCGTCGTGTCGTGGTCCATCGCGCCGTGGTCCATGCCGGCCATGCCGCCGGAGCCCGCGTCGGAGCAGGCGGCCAGCAGGCCGCCCGCGGCGACGGCGAGGCTGCCGCCGAGCACGGCACGGCGGGTGCGGGGGCGGGCGCCGGGGTGCCGGTCGGTGCCGGGGCTCTGGTCGACGCCGGTGGAGTCGGTGCTGTGCGTGCTGTCGGTGCTGTGGGTGGTGTCGGTGGTACGGCTGTGGAGAGAGCGCATGGGTGTGCACCTCGTGTGGTCATGCGCAGCCGCTGCGCCGGGCGCAGGGCGTGCGGAGGTAAGGGAAGGACGCCGTCTGGAACCGGGTCCGCCCTATACGCGCATCACCATCAGCCGCAGCCGGTCGGGCGGGGACCGTCCCGTCGCCGTGCGGCCCGGCGCACCGTGGGCGCGGGGGCGGGCCGCCGCGCGTACGCCGCCGAGGGCCCGACCGAGCCACAGCGCGGTGAGGGCCGTCAGCACGGCCAGGCAGACCGCCATGGGATCCATGCCGCCGCTCCCGACCCCGTCGGCCCGCGGGTGGCCGCCGCCGCCCGCCGGATCGGTCGCGGCACGGGCGTGCACCGAGGCCGCCCCGCGAAGGGGGTGGGCCGTGACGGTCCGGGGGAGGGTGTGGGTCGTGACGGTCCGGGGGGCGGCGTGGGTCGTGCTGGTGCGGGGGAGTGCGTGCGTCACGGCCGCCGGGGAGGGGGTGTGCGCCAGCGCGGCCGAGGAGGGCGCGTGGGCCGGGTCGATCGCGGTCGCGGAGTGGCCGGCGGCACTCGGATGGCCGAGCGTGTGCATCGTCGTGAGCCCCAGCAGGACGCCCGCGAGCAGCAGCAGGCGGGTGAGGGTGCGGGGCGGCATGACGCGCAGCTTACCCCCCATGGGTATCCAGTGCGCCCGGAAGGGCCGGGCTGCGACCGCCCCCCCTAGGATTGGCCCCACTATGTCCTCGTTCGGCACGCGGCCGGTCGCCGCCCTCCTCGGCCTCGGCGCCGCCGCCTACACCGCGTGGGTGCTGGAGGTCGTCCTCGCCACGGGCCTGGACCCGATACGGACGTACGTCAGCGAACTCGCCGCCGAGGACCAGCCGCTGGGCGGCCTGTTCCGCGCCACCGACTTCACCGCGGGCCTGCTCGTCTTCGCCGGCGCGCTGCTCGCGCTCGTCCGCTGGGCGCAGGGGCTCCGGGAGTCGGACGCGCCCCGGGCGCCGCAGGAGGCCGGAGCGCGGGGGAAGGCCGGGGCGCCGGGGAAGGCCGGGGCGACGGAGGAGGGCGGGCGCCGCCCGTGGGTGCTGGCCGGGTGGGTGGGCCTCCTCCTCTTCGGTGCCGCCACCGCGGCCGACGCCTGGCTGCCGCTCAGCTGCGCCCCCACCGTCGACCCCGTGTGCGCGGCGCGGGAGACCGCGGGCCTGGTGCCCGCCACCCACCGGGCACACGCCATCAGCAGCACCCTGGCCATGACCGGGGCGCTCACCGGCGTCGTCGCGCTGACCGTGGCCGCGCGCCGGTACGGCCGGTGGGCGCCGCTGGCCCGCACCGGCCCGTTCCTCGTGGCCCTCGAACTCGCCGCCACCGCCTGGACCCTGGCCGCCGTCGGCGCCTTCACGGCGGGCCGCGGCACCTGGTCGCTCGGCGCCGGCCAGCGCCTGCAGGTGCTGCTCGTCGCCGTCTGGCTCGGCGTCCTGGCGTACTCCGTCTTCAAGGAGCGCCGCACATGAGGGTCCGTACCCGCATCGCGGTGGCCGGCGTACCCGTCCACGTCCGGGTCGACGGCACCGGCCCGGTGGCCGTGCTCAGCGCCGGTCTCGCCCTCGGCTGGTACGACTGGGACCCGGTCGTCCCCCTGCTCGCCCCGCACCGCACGGTGGTCCGCTTCGACCGGCCCGGGCACGGCCTCAGCGGCCCGGCCGTCACCCCGCCCACGGCCGCCGGCGAGGCCGACCGCATCGCCGCGCTGCTCGACGCGCTCGGCGGGTACGGCCTGCCGCCGGGCCCGGTCACCGTGGTCGGTCACTCGATCGCCGGGTTCCACGCCGAGGCCTTCGCCCGCCGCCACCCGGACCGCACCGCGGCCCTGGTCCTGGTCGACGGCAGCGTCGAGGAGCGTCCGCCCGCCGCGCTGCCGGCCCTGCGCACCGCCGCGGCCCGGGCCCTCGGGGCCGCCGTCACCGCCGTCGGCCTGCCCGCCGCCCTCGGCCCCCTGATCCGCCGGACGGCGGTCCGCCCGGTCGACGCGGGCGGCGGGTCCCCCGGATCCGAGAGGGGCGCGTCGCCCGTATCCGGGAGGGGCGGGCCGCCCCTCCTCCGGCCGGACGGGTACGACCCGTCCGGCCCAGCGGGCCCGGGTGGGCCGGACGCCCCCGACTCCGCCCACGGTGGGGCCACCGCGTACGGCACCGACGAGGCTCTCGTCCGTGCGGTCCACCGCACCGGCCGGGTCTGGCGCGGGGCCCTCCTCGAGAACGCCCGCTACCCCGCCATGGCCGCCGAGATCCTCCGGATGCGCACCGAGCGGCCGCTCCCGCCCGGCCTCCCGGTCACGGTCCTCGCCGCGTACGACGGCTCCGCCCGCGGACCGGCCCTGCGCTGGCTCGCCCGGCAGGCCGCCCTCGCCGACTCCCTCGGCGCCCGCTTCGAGGTCGCCGAGCCCGCCGGCCACCTGATCATGAAAGACCGCCCGCACCAGGTGGCGCGGGCGGTCCTCACGGCATACGACGCCCCTTAGGGACGCCTGTATTTTGGATCAGGCCCTAGCCGCGCGGGGCCGCCCCGCGCTGCTTGAGCATGTCGGCCATCAGCGTCAGCTCGGACTGCTGCGCCTCGACCATGCCCTGGGCCAGGTTCCGCTCCACTTCGGTCGAGCAGAGCTCGGCGCAGCCCCGGGCCATCGCGACGCCGCCCTTGTGGTGGTCGGTCATCAGCTGCAGGAAGAGGACCTCGGCCTGCTTGCCCGAGGCCTTGCGCAGCTGGTCCAGCTCGGCGTTGGTGGCCATGCCGGGCATGAGCCGGCCGTCGTCCTTCGCGGCGGCGCCGGCCGTGCCGGCCGTACCCTTCGTCCCGTCCATGCCCGCCATGCCGGGCATGGAGCTCATGTCGTGGCCGGAGTGGCCGGACTGCCCGGCCGAGCCGCCGTCGTGGCCCGCGTGCCCGGTGTGCCCCGCGTCGCCGTGACCGGCGGACCCGGACGCCATCCACGCCATCGGCGCCGCGCCCGGGTACACCTTCGGCAGCCCCCACAGGTCCAGCCAGCCCAGCAGCATGCCCCGCTGGTTGGCCTGGGTGTTGGCGATGTCGTAGGCGAGCCGGCGCACCGCGTCGTCCTGCGTGCGGTCGCGCACGATGAAGGACATCTCGACCGCCTGCTGGTGGTGCACGGCCATGTCCCGGGCGAAGCCCGCGTCCGCCGAGGTCACCGCGGGGACGTGGGCGGCGTGCGCGTCGTCGGACGAGCCGTCCGTGGCGGCGGCCACGGCCGCCACCCCGCCGAAGAGCAGGCCTCCGAGGCCCACCACGAGGGCGGGCCACAGTGCGCGCCTCACTGGCCCGCCAGTCCGTTCGTGCACGGCGCACCCGGCTCGGGGGTCTGCGGACCGGTCACGTACTTGGTGAGGAACGCGTCCACGCGCGCGTCACCCGCGCCGTCCACGGTGACCTGCTTGCCCCAGGCGCTCAGCATGATCGCGCCGGCCTGGTCCTGGTCCGGGCTCATGAACGTGTACGGGGTCTTCTTGACCTTCGCGGCCAGCTTCTCGACGTCGGCCTTCGGCGCCTTGT
This sequence comes from Streptomyces sp. NPDC093225, assembly GCF_044753805.1. Lineage (NCBI taxonomy): Bacteria > Bacillati > Actinomycetota > Actinomycetes > Kitasatosporales > Streptomycetaceae > Streptomyces > Streptomyces sp. NPDC093225. The sequence goes on along the minus strand of NZ_JBIVNX010000022.1, from coordinate 123,263 downwards.
CGTTGTACGTGATCCAGACCGCGCCGTGCTCGAGGGAGTGGACGGCGTTCACGTCCGGCACCGCCTTGGTGTAGACGTCGCCGTTGCAGTTCATCCAGACGGGGTTGTGGTCGCCGCCGACCGGGGGCTTCATCGGGTACGTCACCGGGGTGGTGACGTGGTTGCGGCCGAGCTTCTTCGCGTCCCAGCTCTTCTCGGCCGTGATCGGCGCCTTGCGCATCTTCTCCGCGGCCGCCTTGACCGCTGCCTTCTCCTCGGCCTTGTCGTTCACGTAGTACGCGGCGAAGCCGCCGAGGCCGGCGAGGACCAGCACGGTGACGGAGATCGCCACGATCTTGTTGCGGCGGTCGCGGGCCTGCTCGGCGCGCCGCATCTCGGCTATGCGGGCCTGGCGGGAGTTGTCCGCGTTCTGGGGGGCCTTGGTCGCCATGGTGGGTCCGGTGTCCTTCTCGAAGGGGGGTGGATGTGACGGGCGTGACGAACAGGTCCGCTCTCAGGTCCGCAGCACTTGAAGGACGTGGAGGTCGGGGGCCCGCGCGGGCGGGCCGGCCGGCATTGGCCGTCCGGCGGGGCGCGCCCCGGCGCCCGCGGGCGGGAGCACGGCGGGCACGGTGGCCGCCGCCGGGGGGCCGGTGAGCACGCCGGGGGTGGCGTGCGCGAAGGGGGAGCAGCCGGGCAGGTCGTACGGGCACAGGAACGCGGCCCGCATCGCGGCGCCGCTGTGCGGGCCGGCGGCCGCGGCGAGGCGGTGCGCGGCGTCCGCCCCCGGCCCGCCCGCGGCCACCGGATGCCCCGAGGCCCCCGTCCGGCCGGTCGACCCGCAGAGGAAGAGGGCCGCGGCCAGGGACACGAGGGCGCACAACAGAGCGACGGAACGTGTGTTCCGTGCGCGTGTCGTGTGGTCCGGGTCCCCCATGGCCGCCGATGGTAATGCCGGGGGCGGCCTCCCCGTCAGTGCGGGGTGCCGCACCCGGGTGCCGCACCTCTCCCCGTACCCGTAATGTGGCGGAAACCACGACTGGGGATACTGGGTCGGCCCGCGCGCGCCGGGCTGGTGGTGCACAGGCCCTCTGAACTGCGAGGATGAAGGCATGGACAAGCAGCAGGAATTCGTCCTCCGGACGCTGGAGGAGCGCGACATCCGGTTCGTGCGCCTGTGGTTCACCGACGTGCTCGGCTTCCTCAAGTCGGTCGCCGTCGCCCCCGCCGAGCTGGAGCAGGCCTTCGACGAGGGCATCGGCTTCGACGGCTCCGCGATCGAGGGATTCGCGCGCGTCTACGAGTCCGACATGATCGCCAAGCCGGACCCGGGGACCTTCCAGATACTGCCGTGGCGCGCGGAGGCCCCGGGGACCGCCCGGATGTTCTGCGACATCCTCATGCCGGACGGCTCGCCCTCCTTCGCCGACCCGCGCTACGTCCTCAAGCGGATCCTGGCCAAGACCTCCGACCTGGGCTTCACCTTCTACACCCACCCGGAGATCGAGTTCTTCCTGCTGAAGGACAAGCCCCTCGACGGCTCCCGGCCGGTGCCCGCGGACAACTCCGGCTACTTCGACCACACCCCGCAGAACGTGGGCATGGACTTCCGCCGCCAGGCGATCACCATGCTCGAGTCGATGGGCATCTCGGTCGAGTTCAGCCACCACGAGGGCGCGCCCGGCCAGCAGGAGATCGACCTGCGCTACGCCGACGCCCTCTCCACGGCCGACAACATCATGACCTTCCGCCTGGTCATGAAGCAGGTCGCCCTCGAACAGGGCGTCCAGGCGACCTTCATGCCCAAGCCGTTCTCGGAGTACCCGGGGTCGGGCATGCACACCCACCTCTCCCTCTTCGAGGGCGACCGCAACGCGTTCTACGAGTCGGGCTCCGAGTACCAGCTCTCGAAGGTCGGCCGCTCCTTCATCGCGGGCCTCCTCCGGCACGCGGGCGAGACCTCGGCCGTCACGAACCAGTGGGTCAACTCGTACAAGCGCATCTGGGGCGGCTCCTCGCGCACCGCGGGCTCGGGCGGCGAGGCCCCCTCGTACATCTGCTGGGGGCACAACAACCGCTCGGCGCTGATCCGGGTCCCGATGTACAAGCCCGGCAAGATGGGCTCCTCCCGCATCGAGGTCCGCTCGATCGACTCGGGCGCCAACCCGTACCTGACCTACGCCGTCCTCCTCGCGGCCGGCCTCAAGGGCATCGAGGAGGGCTACGAGCTCCCCGCCGGCGCCGACGACGACGTCTGGGCCCTCTCCGACGCCGAGCGCCGCGCCATGGGCATCGAGCCCCTCCCGCAGAACCTCGGCGAGGCCATCTCCCTGATGGAGCGCAGCGAACTCGTCGCCGAAACCCTCGGCGAGCACGTCTTCGACTTCTTCCTGCGCAACAAGAAGCAGGAGTGGGAGGAGTACCGCTCGGAGGTCACCGCCTTCGAGCTGCGGAAGAACCTGCCGGTCCTGTAACCGCAGGTCAGAGGCGGCACCCCAGTCACACGGCACCCCGGGCCGGCGGCACACAGCCGCCGGCCCGGGCTCGTTGTGGGCTCGTTGCCGTCAGGGGAACGGGCTCTGGGCCGGAGCCGGCCGCCCGCCGCCGGTGACGGGTCGGCGGCCGGCAGCGTGTGCTCACGCCCCGTAGAAGTGTTCCTCGACCACCGCGCGGGCGCGGCGGGTGGTGCGGCGGTAGTCGTCGAGCATCTCGCCGACGCGGCCCGTGGAGTAGCCGAGGTAGCGGGCGACGGCGGCGAGCTCGCGGGGTTCGGAGGGGAAGGTGTCGCCCGCGCGGCCGCGGACCAGCATGACGGCGTTGCGGACGCGGGTGGCCAGGACCCAGGCCTCGTCGAGGATCTGCGCCTCCTCGGTGGGGATCAGGTCCGCCGCGTGGGCCGCGGCCAGGGCCTCGCGGGTGCGCGTGGTGCGCAGGCCCGGCTCCGCCCAGCCGTGCCGCATCTGCAGCAGCTGCACGGTCCACTCCACGTCGCTCAGACCGCCGCGGCCGAGCTTGGTGTGCAGGGTCGGGTCGGCGCCGCGGGGGAGGCGCTCGGACTCCATGCGGGCCTTCAGGCGGCGGATCTCGCGGACGTCGTCCTCGTGCAGGCCCTCCACCGGGTAGCGCAGCGGGTCGACGAGCTCGACGAAGCGGGCCCCGAGGTCAGGGTCGCCCGCCATCGGCTCGGCGCGCAGCAGGGCCTGGCTCTCCCAGACGAGGGACCAGCGGCGGTAGTACGCCGCGTACGAGGCCAGGGTGCGCACCAGCGGTCCGCTGCGCCCCTCCGGCCGCAGGTCCGCGTCGATGAGGAGCGGCGGGTCGGCGGTGGGGAGCTGGAGCAGCCGGCGCATCTCGGCGATGACGGTCTGGGCGGCCTTGGCCGCCTCCTGCTCGTCCACGCCCTCGCGCGGCTCGTGGACGAACAGGACGTCCGCGTCGGAGCCGTAGGCCAGCTCGCGGCCGCCGAAGCGGCCCATGCCGATGACGGCGAAGCGGGTGGGCAGCTCCTCGCCCCACTGGGCGCGCACCGCGGCCCGCAGCGCCCCGGCGACGGTGACGGCGGTGATGTCGGTCAGGGCGGCGCCCACCCGGTCCACCAGCAGCCCGGGGTCCTCCTCGACCGGGTTCTCCTCGGTGCCGTACGAGTCCACGATGTCGGCCGCGGCGGTACGGAAGAGCTCCCGGCGCCGCACGCCGCGCACGGCGGTGACGCCGGACTCGGCGTCGTCGGCACGCCCCACCGCCGCCAGCACCTCCTGCTCCAGCCCCTCCCGCCCGCGCGGCCTGAGCCCCTCCGCGTCGCCGAGCAGTGCCACCGCCTCGGGGGCCCGCAGCAGCAGGTCGGGGGCGAGCCGGCCGGCGGACAGGACGCGCGCCAGGTTCTCGGCGGCGGCCCCCTCGTCCCGCAGCAGCCGCAGGTACCAGGGCGTCTTGCCGAGCGCGTCGGAGACCTTCCGGAAGCCCAGCAGGCCCGCGTCCGGGTCGGCCGAGTCGGCGAACCAGCCCAGCAGCACCGGCAGCAGCGTCCGTTGGATGGCGGCCTTGCGGGTGACCCCCGAGGCCAGCGCCTCCAGGTGGCGCAGGGCCGAGGCGGGGTCGGCGTACCCGAGGGCCACCAGCCGCTCGGTCGCGGCGGTCGCGCTCAGCCGGGTCTCGCCGGGTGCGAGCTGCGCGACGGCGTCCAGCAGCGGCCGGTAGAACAGCTTCTCGTGCAGCCGCCGCACCACCGAGGCGTGCCGCCGCCAGGCCTTGTTCAGTTCGGCCACCGGCTCGGTGCGCAGCCCCAGCGAGCGCCCCAGCCGCCGCAGGTCGGCCTCGTCCTCCGGCACCAGGTGCGTGCGCCGCAGCCGGTACAGCTGGATGCGGTGCTCCATGGCGCGCAGGAAGCGGTACGCGTCGTTCAGCTGGGCCGCGTCGGCCCGGCCCACGTACCCGCCGGCGGCCAGCGCCTGGAGCGCGTCGAGGGTGGTGGGGGAGCGCAGGGAGGCGTCGCCGCGGCCGTGCACGAGCTGGAGCAGCTGGACGGCGAACTCCACGTCCCGCAGCCCGCCCGGACCCAGCTTCAGCTCCCGCTCGACCTCGGAGGCCGGGATGTTGTCGACGACGCGGCGGCGCATCTGCTGGACGTCGGCGACGAAGTTCTCCCGCTCGGCCGCCTGCCACACCAGGGGACTTATGGCCGAGACGTACGCGTCGCCCAGCTCCGCGTCGCCGGCCACCGGCCGCGCCTTGAGCAGTGCCTGGAACTCCCAGGTCTTCGCCCACCGCTGGTAGTACGCCATGTGCGAGGACAGGGTGCGCACCAGCGGCCCGTTGCGCCCCTCCGGCCGCAGGTTCGCGTCCACCGGCCAGATCGTGCCCTCGACGGTGGTCTCCGAGCAGATGCGCATCAGGTGGGAGGCCAGCCGCGTCGCCGCCTGCAGGGCCTTGGCCTCGTCCGCGACCGCGGCGCCCGGCACCTCCGCCGGGTGCGGGGCCGCCTCGGCGACGAAGATGACGTCCACGTCCGAGACGTAGTTGAGCTCGTGGCCGCCGCACTTGCCCATCGCGATGACCGCGAGCCGGCACAGCGCCGCGTCCCCGGGCGCCGCCGCCGTCGCGATCCGCAGCGCCGCGCGCAGCGTGGCCGTCGCCAGGTCGGCCAGTTCGGCGGCGGTCTGGGCGACGTCCGTGGTCCCGCACACGTCCCGGGCCGCGATGGACAGCAGGCAGCGCCGGTACGCCACCCGCAGCGCGACCGGGTCGTGGGCCTCGGCCAGGCCGGCCTCGAACTCCGCCAGGCCCGGGTGCAGATCGGCCGCCTCGTACGTGACCAGCGCCTGCCAGTCGTGCGGGTGCCGGGCCAGGTGGTCGCCGAGCGCCTCGGAGGCGCCGAGCACGCCGAGCAGCCGGTCCCGCAGCGGTTTGGCCGCCAGCAGGGTCGAGAGCAGGGCGGTCCGGCCGTCCGGATCCTGGGCCTCCGCGAGGCGCGTCAGACCGCGTAGGGCAAGATCTGGGTCGGCAACCGCGCCCAGTGCGTCGAGGAGCACCGGATCGGTGCGAACCGAAGCCAGCTCCGGTGCGTCCAACAGACGCTCCGCGGCCGAGGGGTCGGTGAATCCGTGCCGGAGCAGCCTGCTGAAGGTACTGCTCCTGCGTCCGGGGACCGTCATCCCGCCGCCTCCGCTTCCCTGGCGTCCGCTCCGGCCTGCCCTGCCGGAATCCGGGTTCCGAGCCTAGCCGGACGCGGGCCGGGCCGGGCCGATCGCGGGTCGAGCCGGGCCGGCAGCGGGTCGGGTCCGGGCCGATCGGGGGGCGGGTCCGGCCCGCGGGTCGGGCGCCCCGGCGTCCGTACGGCGGCCGGACAACCCCACAACCGAACAAAGGCCTTGAACCCCACCGAACCCGACGAATCGAACCCCCCGATGAACCGACCGCCCCCGATCTCCCTCTGACTGACTGCCAGCACCCAGCACCCAGCACCCAGCACCCAGCTCCCAGCACCCAGCCCCCGGCACTCAGCAGTACCCCCGACCCACCCCCGCCCGCCGTCCCGACCCCAAGGCGTACCCCATGGCCCCTGCCCGCCGCATTCGCTCCGCGGCCCTCGTCACCGTGCTCCTCGCGGGCGCGGTCGGTGCCGCGGCCGTGGTGACCGGAGGCGAGGTCACCGCGCTGGACTCGCCGGAGCCCGCCGCCGCCCCCACCCGCACCGTCGGGGGCACCGTGCTCCAGGTCGTCGCGCACCCGGACGACGACCTCTTCTTCATGAACCCGGACCTCAGCCGCTCCCTCACCACCGGCTCCGGCCTGACCACCGCCTACCTCACCTCCGGCGAGTCCGACGGGGTCAACGCCGCCCGCGGCCCCCACCTCAAGGACCCCCGCCCGGCCCCCGACCGGGCCCGCTACGCCGAGGCCCGCCAGAACGGCATCCGCTCCGCGTACGCGCAGATGGCCACCGGCGACCGGGCCAGCTCCTGGCGGCGGGCCGCCGTCCCCACCGCCGGTGGCGGCACCGCAGAGGTCGACACCCTCGTGGCCCGGCCCGAGGTCAGCCTGGTCTGGCTCCAGCTGCGGGAGGCGCGGACCATATCCGCCGACCGGCCCGACAGCCTGCGCGGGCTGTGGAACGGCCGGATCGGCGGCCTGGAGTCGCAGCTGGCCTCCGGGACTCCGGTCACCAGCCCGTTCGTGTACACGAAGGACCAGCTCATACGCACCATCGCCGGCGTGCTGGAGCGGTTCAAGCCCATGACGATACGGATGCAGGACCCCACCCCGGGCCGGTTCGCCCGCAGCGGCAAGGTCACCGACCACCAGGACCACGTGTACGGCGCCCGCTTCGCGCAGGCCGCGATATCCCGGTACGCGCAGTTCAAGGACCGCCCGCACTTCTCCGTTCAGAACTACCTGGGCTACCTCAACAGCTCCCTGCCCCACGTGCTGGACCCGGCCACCGCCAACGCCAAGGTCCGCTTCCTCAAGACGTACGCCTGGCTCGACCGCGACCCCTTCTGCGGCAGCCCGGCCGGCTGCGGCGACCGCAAGGTGGCCGCCCGCCCCACCGGCTACAACTGGGCGCAGTCCCTGCGCTACACCCGCGGCGAGAGCACGTCCTGGCTGGCGCAGGGGCCCGGCGGCGGGCTCTACGCCTTCGCCGTCCTCGACGGGCGCATGGCCCTGTGGCACCGCACCGGCCCGCAGGGCCGCTGGACCGGCCCCGACCTGTTCCACGCCCTCCCCGGTGGTGACCTCGACCCGGGCGCCTGGGCCGTCCGGCTCCCCGACGGCCGGATCGGCGTCTTCGGCACCCGGACGACCCTCGGCGAGCGGGCCGAGGACTACCGCCGCGACGTGGTGTACGCCGAGCAGCGGACCGCGGGCGGCCCCTTCGGCTACTGGCAGTCCCTCGGCACTCCGGAGGCCTCCGACGCGGCGGGCACCTCCGCCATCAGCGGCCCGGCGCCGGTCGTGCTCGACGGCAGCGGCCGGCTCGCGGTGTACGTGCGCGACGCCCGGCGCACGCTGCGCGTGCGCGAGCAGGGGCCCGACGGCCACTGGGGCCCGTGGCAGCGGCTGGGCGGGGCCGACCTGCAGAACGACCCGCAGACGGCCGAGGACTCCGCCGGCCGCCGGTACGTCTTCGGCACCACCGCGCGCACCGTGCTGGCCTGGCTCCAGCTCGTCCCGGGCGGCCCGCTGACCGGCCCGTACCGGACGGGCCTGCCGGCCACCACCGTGCCGCTGACGGCGGTGCCGGAGGGCAAGGGCGTACGGATCCTCTTCCGCAAGCCGGACTCGGGGGCGGTGCGCGGCGTGCGGGTGGACGCGACCGGCACCGGGCCGCGGATCTCGCCGGTCGGCGACCTCGGGGCCGGCTCGGGCTACGGCGCGGTGGGCACGGCCGGCACCTTCCTCACCGGACGCGCGGCGGCCGGCACCGTCGCGGTCGCGCCGCGCGCGGTCCCGCCGGCCTGGACCGAGTCGGAGGTGCTCTTCGCGGGTGCGCCGGCGGGCACGGTGGAGGCCTCGGGCGCGTCCACGATGGCGGTGCTCGGGCTGGACGCGCAGCTGCACTGGACGACGTACCCGAAGGGCACCGGCCCCGGTACCGGTCCCGCGGCGCACCCCGGCTCCCGCGCCGGCGCCGGTACGGGCGCCGGCACCACCCGCGGCAAGGGTCCGGGTACGGGCGCCGACCTGCGGCGGCGGCCGCAGCCGTGGCGGCTCGCGGTCAGCGAGCCGGAGGACGCCAAGGAGCCGCGCCGGATGCCGGGCGCCGCCTCCGGCGGGCGACCGCCGCAGTAGGCGGCCCCACTGCCCGGGGCGCATGCCGACGCACGCCGGTGGAAGCCGGGGACGCCCGTCCGGGCGTTCCCGGCGTGCGCCGGGGAGGGGGCGCCACGAGGCTGGCCCCATGGGAATCGATGACTTCGGCGGCGGCCAAGGGCCCGAGTCCACCATCCTCGTCGTCACCACCAACGACGTGCCGGGATACCGCGTGCAGCGGGTGATCGGGGAGGTCTTCGGCCTGACCGTCCGCTCGCGCCACGTCGGCAGCCAGATCGGCGCGGGCCTGAAGTCCATGATCGGTGGCGAGCTCAAGGGCCTCACCAAGACCCTCGTGGAGACCCGCAACCAGGCCATGGACCGGCTCGCCGAGCACGCCCGGGTGCGCGGCGCGAACGCCGTCCTGGCGATGCGGTTCGACGTCACCGAGGCGGCCGACGTCGGCACGGAGGTGTGCGCGTACGGCACGGCCGTCGTGATCGGTCCGGAGTAGTCGACGGTCGACGGCCCCGGGCACGACGGCCCGGGCACGGAGAAGGGCCCCCGCATACCCGTACGGGGGCCCTTCGTGGTGCGTGGCCGGCGTACGACCGGCTGCTCCCGGCGACCCGGCTCCCGGCGACTCAGCGGCGTATGCGGTTCAGCAGCGCGTTCGACAGCGGCGGCGGGGACGCGTCCAGCGGCTGCCGCGGCAGCCGGTGGGGCAGCGATCCGTACCAGGCCAGCGAGACGCCGAAGCCGAAGGCGAGGCACAGCATGCCGCCGACGGCGTCCAGCCAGAAGTGGTTGGCGGTGGCCACGATGACCACCAGGGTGGCGACCGGGTAGAGCAGTCCCAGCACCCGCGCCCACGGCACCGAGGCCAGCGCGAAGATGGTCAGCCCGCACCACAGCGACCAGCCGATGTGCATGGAGGGCATGGCGGCGTACTGGTTCGACACGTGCTTGAAGTTGCCGGAGGCCATCGAGCCCCAGGTGTGGTGCACGAGCACCGTGTCGACGAAGTTCTCGCCGCTCATGAGGCGCGGCGGGGCCAGGGGGTACAGGTAGTAGCCGACCAGGGCGACGCCGGTGGTCGCGAAGAGCACCAGGCGCGTGGCGGCGTACCGGCCGGGATGGCTGCGGTAGAGCCACACCAGCACGCCGATGGTCACGAAGAAGTGCAGCGTGGCGTAGTAGTAGTTCATGCCGACGATCAGCCAGGTGACGGAGTCCACCGCGTGGTTGATCGTCTTCTCGACGGCGATGCCGAGGGTGTGCTCCAGCTGCCACAGCCAGTCGGCGTTGCGCAGCGCGGCGGCCTTCTGCTCCGGGACCGCGTTGCGGATCAGCGAGTACGTCCAGTAGCTGATCGCGATCAGCACGACCTCGAACCAGAGGCGGGGACGTCGCGGGGCGCGCAGCCGCTCGACCAGGGTGCGACTGGGCCCCGGAGGGGGCTCGCTCACGGTGGGTGACGAGACGTCCGTCCGGGTTTCCAGTGTCTTCACGCTCGCTTCACCCATAGGGAAAGAGTCTGCCAGATGGGTCTATCCGTCCGATCATCCCTCGGGACGGTCTTGGCCGCACCCGATCAGCCCGGAGGACTACCCCGACCCCTGGGGGGCGGGGTGCATGTCCCTTACGCCCGGGTACGGGCCCGGATCACGCCCGCCCCGGTCCGGACGCGGTCGAGCCGCGGACGACGAGTTCGGGCATGAAGACGAACTCGGTGTGCGGGGCGGGGGTGCCCCCGATCTCCTCCAGCAGCGTGCGCACGGCGGCCTGGCCCATCGCCTGCACGGGCTGCCGGATGGTGGTCAGCGGCGGATCGGTGAACGCTATGAGGGGGGAGTCGTCGAAGCCGACCACCGAGATGTCCTGCGGGACCCGCAGCCCCTGCTGGCGGGCGGCCCGGATCGCGCCGAGGGCCATCATGTCGCTGGCGCACACCACGGCCGTGCAGCCGCGGGAGATGAGGGCGCCGGCCGCGGCCTGGCCGCCCTCGAGGGAGTAGAGGGAGTGCTGGATCAGCTCCTCCGCCTCCTCGGAGGTGAGCCCCAGCCGCTCCTTCATGCCCGCGACGAAGCCCTCGATCTTGCGCAGTACGGGCACGAACCGCTTCGGGCCGACCGCGAGCCCGATGCGGGTGTGGCCCAGCGCGGTGAGGTGCGTGACGGCCAGCTGCATCGCGGCCCGGTCGTCGGGGGAGACGAACGGCGCCTGCACCTTCGCGGAGAAGCCGTTGATCAGGACGTAGGGGACGCCCTGGGCGCGGAGCTGGTCGTAGCGACCGGTGTCCGCGGTGGTGTCCGCGTGCAGGCCGGACACGAAGATGATGCCGGAGACGCCGCGCTCGACGAGCATCTCGGTGAGCTCGTCCTCGGTGGAGCCGCCGGGGGTCTGGGTGGCCAGCACCGGGGTGTACCCCTGGCGCGTGAGGGCCTGGCCGATGACCTGGGCGAGGGCGGGGAAGATCGGGTTGTCCAGCTCGGGGGTTATCAGGCCGACGAGTCCGGCGCTGCGCTGGCGCAAACGCACCGGCCGCTCGTACCCCAGGACGTCGAGCGCGGCAAGCACGGACTCGCGGGTGGCCGCGGCCACACCGGGCTTGCCGTTGAGCACGCGGCTGACTGTGGCTTCGCTGACCCCCGCCTGGGCTGCGATGTCGGCAAGCCTCGCGGTCATGGGAGTGGACTGTACCGGTCGCATGTCAGATTTCCCACCGAATCGGGGGCACTGCGGGGGCGGCCGACGGGGGTGCGGGCCGTGCTGGCGACTTGCAGGAAGCCCTTGCAGACTTTGCGTCGGACGTAAAGGTCATAACGGGACAACATCCGCATGAGCTCCGGGGTTACGGGGCTGCGCGGCCGAAAGCGACAGCAAGGCGCAGCAACCTTCCGGACACGTGGGTGTAACGATCCCCACTCCTTGCAGAAATTTGCCGCAAGGTCTTTCCGATGGCTTTCGGCCTTGTTACGTTCCCTGCAACTCGGGACCGCGACGAGGCGGACGGGCATCACTGAAGGAGTTCACATGCGGCGTGGCATAGCGGCCACCGCGCTGGTCGCGGCCCTGGCGCTCGCGGCAACGGCTTGCGGCGGCGACAAGGGCGACGACAGCGGCGACAAGAAGGCGGGCGGCGAGCTCACCGGTACGGTCACCTGGTGGGACACCTCCGGCGACACGGAGAAGGCCGTCTTCCAGAAGCTGGCCGAGGGCTTCACCGCCAAGCACCCCAAGGTCACCGTCAAGTACGTCAACGTGCCGTACGGCGAGGCCCAGAACAAGATCAAGAACTCCTTCAGCAGCGGCTCCGACGCCCCGGACGTCATCCGCGCCGACGTCGGCTGGGTCGCCGACTTCGCCTCGCTCGGCTACCTGGACAAGGTCCCCGCCGACGCCGCCAAGAAGGTCGACGGCGAGTTCCTCGCGCAGGCCGCCGCCTCCGGCAAGTTCGAGGGCACCACGTACGCGGTCCCGCAGGTCATCGACACGATGGGCCTCTTCTACAACAAGAAGATCCTCAAGGACGCCGGCGTCGAGGTGCCGAAGTCCCTCGAGGAGCTGAAGAAGGCCGCCGCCACGATCAAGTCCAAGACCGGCAAGACCGGCCTGTACCTGCGCGGCGACGACTCCTACTGGTTCCTGCCCCTCATCTACGGCGAGGGCGGCGACCTGGTCGACGCGAAGAACAAGACCGTCACGGTCGACGGCCCGGCCGGCGTGAAGGCCTTCAAGGCCGCCCGCGACCTGGTCACCTCCGGTGCCGCGATCACCAACGCCACCGACGGCTGGAACAACATGGAGACCGCCTTCAAGTCGGGCAAGGTCGCCATGATGGTCAACGGCCCCTGGGCCGTCGCCGACGCCTACGCCGGTGACGAGTTCAAGGACAAGGGCAACCTCGGCATCGCCGCGGTCCCGGCCGGCTCCGCCGGCCAGGGCGCCCCGCAGGGCGGCCACGACCTGGCCGTCTACGCCGGGTCCAAGAACCGCGACGCCGCGCACGCCTTCGTCGACTACATGACCTCCCAGGAGGTCCAGGTGCAGACGACCAAGGACCTCAGCCTGCTGCCCACCCGCACCGCCGCCTACGAGGCCGCGGACGTCAAGGGCAACACGATGGTCCAGTTCTTCAAGCCCGCCGTCGACAAGGCCGTCGAGCGCGCCTGGATCCCGGAGAACGGCAGCCTGTTCGCCCCGCTCCAGGTGCAGTACACCAAGGCCGTGACCGGTGCGGCGAGCCCCGAGGACGCGGCCAAGGCGGCCGGCGCCGAGTTCCGCAAGATCCTCAAGGGCTGGAAGTAAGGCCCACGGGCCAGACGGAAGACGGTAGAGGAAGGCAGGCCGACTGAGATGGCTGTGCACACCAGCCAGTCGGTGGCGAAGGCCGCGGGCGATGACATCGCCCGCGGCCGGAGCCGCAGGACTGACCAGCGCCCCGGAGGCATCCGCAGGGCCCTGTCCACGCACTGGTACGCCTGGGCCATGGTGGCCCCGGTCGTCATCGTGCTCGGCGTGATCATCGGCTGGCCACTGGTCCGCGGCATCTACCTGTCGCTGACCGACGCCAACGAGCGCAACGTCGCCCGCACCATCGGCGTCAACCACATCGACGCCACCTACGAGTTCGTCGGCCTCGACAACTACGCGGCGGTGCTGGGCGACCCGGTCTTCCTGCAGCGCCTGGTGTGGACCGTGGTGTGGACCGTGGCCTGCGTGTCCATCACCTTCGCGCTCGGCCTGACCCTCGCCAACATGCTCAACCGGACCTTCCGGGGCCGCGGCTTCTACCGGATGGCGCTCATCCTGCCGTGGGCCGTCCCCGGCTTCGTGTCCGTCTTCGCCTGGCGGTTCCTCTTCAACCGGGACAACGGCATCCTCAACAAGCTCCTCGAGGGCGGCGGCATATCCGCGATCCCGTGGCTCGACGACCCCACCTGGGCCAAGGTCTCGGTCATCGCGGTCAACGTCTGGCTGGGCGTCCCCTTCATGATGGTGGCCCTGCTCGGCGGCCTGCAGTCCATCCCCGGCGAGCTCTACGAGGCCGCCGAGATGGACGGCGCCGGCCCCTGGCAGCGCTTCCGGCACATCACGATGCCCGGGCTGCGCACCGTCAGCATGACGGTGGTCCTGCTCTCCACCATCTGGACCTTCAACATGTTCCCGGTGATCTACCTGCTCACCCGGGGCGGGCCCGGCGACTCGACGGAGATCCTGGTGACCCAGGCCTTCCGCCAGGCCTTCATCTCCACGCCGCGCGACTTCGCCGGCTCGGCGACCTGGGGCGTGCTGATCCTCGCGCTGCTCATGATCTTCGCGCTGGTCTACCGGCGTTCGCTGCGCAAGCAGGGAGAGGTGTGGTGACCATGGCCACGACGAACGCCCCCACCGCCGGCACCGCCGCGGACGCCCCCGCGGGCGCGGCCCCCGCCAAGGCGGCCAAGCCGGTCCGCCAGCGCGGCGAGCGCTCCCCGCTGGCCTCCTTCGGCCTGCACGCCACCCTCGCGGTGGCCGCGGTGGTCGCCGTCTTCCCGGTCCTGTGGGTCCTCCTGACCTCCCTCAAGCCCGCGAAGTACGCCATCACCACGGACTTCTTCAAGGAGCCCACGCTCGACAACTACCGCTACCTGGTGGACAAGACCTCCTTCTTCACCTGGTTCGGCAACTCCGCGCTGATCGCCGCCGTCACCACCGTGCTCGGCGTCCTCATCGCGGCCACCACGGGCTACGCCGTCAGCCGCTTCAAGTTCCCCGGCATGCGGCCGCTGATGTGGACCCTGCTCGTCACGCAGATGTTCCCCATGGCCATCCTGATCGTGCCGCTCTACAACCTGATGGGCGACCTGGGCCTGCTGAACCAGCCCGTCGGCCTGATCATCACGTACCTCACCATCGCGGTGCCGTTCTGCGCCTGGATGATGAAGGGCTTCTTCGACACCATCCCGGTGGAGATCGACGAGTCCGGCCGGGTCGACGGCCTGAACCCGTTCGGCACCTTTTGGCGGCTCATCCTGCCGCTGGCCAAGCCGGGCCTGGCGGTCACCGCCTTCTACTCCTTCATCACCGCCTGGGGCGAGGTCGCGTACGCCTCCGCGTTCATGGTCGGCGACGAGAACCTGACCCTCGCCGGCGGCCTGCAGACCTTCGTCACCCAGTACACGGCCAACTGGGGCCCGATGACCGCGGCCTCGGTCCTCATCGCGGTCCCCGCGGCGATCTTCTTCGTCTTCGCCCAGCGGCACCTGGTCGCCGGCATGACCGCCGGCGCCACCAAGGGCTGACCCCGAAGGCCCGGGCCCCCGCACAGGGCCCGGGCCCGTCGGCCCACCCCCCGACCCACGCACCTGTTCCAGCGCCGCGCCGCCGCCGACCACGGCGGCGCCGCCCCACCCCGAAACCTCAGGGATGACATGACCCAGCACCTCGCTGCCCCCGCCGCACCGACCACCGGCACGCACACGGGATGGTGGAGAGACGCGGTGATCTACCAGGTCTACCCGCGCAGCTTCGCCGACAGCAACGGCGACGGCATGGGCGACCTCGAGGGCGTGCGCACCAGGCTCCCCTACCTCAAGGAACTCGGGGTCGACGCCGTCTGGCTCAGCCCGTTCTACGCCTCCCCGCAGGCCGACGCGGGCTACGACGTCGCCGACTACCGGGCCATCGACCCGATGTTCGGCACCCTGCACGACGCCGACGCCCTGATCCGCGAGGCCCACGCCCTCGGCCTGCGCATCATCGTCGACCTCGTGCCCAACCACTGCTCCGACCAGCACGAGTGGTTCAAGCAGGCGCTGCGCGAGGGCCCCGGCTCCCGCCTGCGCGAGCGCTTCCACTTCCGCCCCGGCAAGGGCGAGAACGGCGAACTGCCGCCCAACGACTGGGAGTCCATCTTCGGCGGCCCGGCCTGGACCCGCGTCGCGGACGGGGAGTGGTACCTGCACCTCTTCGCGCCCGAGCAGCCCGATTTCAACTGGGAGCACCCGGCCGTCCAGGACGAGTTCCGCTCCATCCTGCGCTTCTGGCTGGACCTGGGCGCCGACGGCTTCCGCGTCGACGTCGCGCACGGCCTGGTCAAGGCCCCCGGCCTGCCCGACATCGGCGGCAAGGACCAGCTCAAGCTGCTCGGCAACGACGTCATGCCGTTCTTCGACCAGGACGGCGTCCACGAGATCTACCGCTCCTGGCGCCGGATCCTCGACGAGTACGAGGGCGACCGCGTCCTGGTCGCCGAGGCCTGGACCCCCACCGTCGAGCGCACCGCCCGGTACGTCCGCCCCGACGAGATGCACCAGGCCTTCAACTTCCAGTACCTCACCACCGACTGGGACGCCGCCGCGCTGCGCGAGGTCATCGACGGCTCGCTGGCCGCGATGCGCCCGGTCGGCGCCCCCACCACCTGGGTGCTGTCCAACCACGACGTCACCCGGCACGCCACCCGCTTCGCCAACCCCGCGGGCCTGGGCACCCAGCTGCGCGAGCAGGGCGACCGCGAGCTCGGCCTGCGGCGGGCCCGCGCGGCCACCCTGCTGATGCTGTCGCTGCCCGGCTCCGCGTACGTCTACCAGGGCGAGGAGCTCGGCCTGCCCGACGTCACCGACCTGCCGGACGAGGTGCGCCAGGACCCGTCGTTCTTCCGCGCCGCCGGCCAGGACGGCTTCCGCGACGGCTGCCGGGTGCCGATCCCGTGGTCCGGCACCGAGGCCCCGTACGGCTTCGGCCCGGTCGCCGGCGGCCCGAGCTGGCTGCCGCAGCCCGACTCCTGGGCCGGGCTCAGCGTCGAGGCCCAGACCGGCGACCCCGAGTCCACCCTGGAGCTGTACCGGGCCGCGCTGAAGCTGCGCCGCTCCCACCCCGACCTGGGCGCCGGCGAAGAGGTCGAGTGGCTGGAGGCGCCCGAGGGCGTCCTGGCCCTGCGCCGCGGCTCGCTGGTGTGCACCGTCAACACCACGGGCGAGGCCGTGTCGTACCCGGTCGCGGGCACCCCGTTGCTGGCCAGCGGCCCGCTCGCGGGGGCCGGCGAGCTGCCGGCCGACACCGCGGTGTGGTGGCAGGTGTGACCGTTCCCGTCCCGCGGGACGCCGACACGCTCGGCGGGCCGGCCGGAGCCGCTCCTGACGGCGGCCCGGCCGGCCCCGCCGGCACCCTGCGCCTCGCCGACATCGCCGCCCAGGCGGGCGTCAGCGAGGCCACCGTCAGCCGCGTGCTCAACGGCCGCGCGGGCGTCGCGGCCGCCACCCGGCACAAGGTGCTGGCCGCCCTCGACGTCCTCGGCTACGAGCGTCCGCAGCGGCTGCGGCGCAAGAGCAACGGCCTGGTCGGGCTGCTCATCCCGGAGCTGACCAACCCCATCTTCCCGGCCTTCGCGCAGGTCATCGAGCAGGCCCTGGCCGGGCACGGGTACACCCCGGTGCTGTGCACGCAGACCCCGGGCGGGGCCACCGAGGACGAACTGGTCGAGCAGCTGGAGGCGCGGGGCGTCACCGGCATCGTCTTCCTGTCCGGCCTGCACGCCGACGCCTCGGCCGACCCGGCCCGCTACCAGGGGCTGGCGGCGCGCGGCGTGCCGTTCGTCCTCATCAACGGCTACAACGAGGACATCAACGCGCCGTTCGTGTCCCCGGACGACCGGGCGGCCGCGACGATGGCGGTGCGCCACCTCGCCGAGCTGGGCCACCGCCGGGTGGGCCTGGCCGTCGGACCGACCCGGTACGTGCCCTCGCGCCGCAAGGCGGAGGGCTTCACGGCGGCGCTGGCGGACGTGCTGGGGGTCGAGGACGCCGAACCGTACATCCAGCGCACGCTGTTCACGGTGGAGGGCGGCGCCGCGGCCGCCCAGGCGCTGCTGGACCGCGGCTGCACGGGCATCGTGTGCGGCAGCGACCCGATGGCGCTGGGCGCCATCCGGGCCGCGCGGCAGCGGGGGCTGCGCGTCCCCGAGGACGTCTCGGTCATCGGCTTCGACGACTCGCCGCTGATCCCCTTCACCGACCCGCCGTTGACCACGGTCCGCCAGCCGGTCCGCGCCATGGCGACCGCGGCGGTCGGCGCGCTCCTGGAGGCGGTGGGCGGGAACCCGGTCGCGCACACGGAGTTCGTCTTCCAGCCGGAGCTGGTGGTCCGGGGCTCCACCGCCCCGGCGCCGGTGGTGACGGCCGGGCCCTGACCCGCACACCACGCGGGGTCAACGCCACCCCGCCCGGCCGGAGCCTGCCGCCCCGGCCGCGGCGGGGTTTTCCATGCGCCTCCCGCCCCGCCGGGACACCTGCGCGAAACTTTTCTGCAATCTCTTGCGCAAACTCTTGCAATGATCCCGGGGCCCCCCTACGGTCCAGGCAATCCCCGCCTCTCCCGCCAGGAGGACCCCCATGCACCGCACCCCGAGGCGCCCCACCGGAAAGGGCGTCAGGAGAACGGCGGCCGCCGCCGCGCTCGCCGCGGCCGCGGCCACCACCCTCGTGGGCCCGGCCGCCGCCCCGGCCGGCGCGACCCCGCCCGGCGCCAAGGACGTGACCGCCGTCCTCTTCGAGTGGCGCTTCGCCGACGTCGCCAAGGCGTGCACCGACAGCCTCGGCCCCGCCGGCTACGGCTACGTCCAGGTCTCCCCGCCCCAGGAACACGTCCAGGGCTCCCAGTGGTGGACCTCGTACCAGCCCGTCAGCTACAAGATCGCCGGCCGCCTCGGCGACCGCACCGCGTTCAAGGCGATGGTCGACACCTGCCACGCCGCCGGCGTCAAGGTCGTCGCCGACTCCGTCATCAACCACATGGCCGGCCAGGACGGCTCCGGCGTCGGCACCGGCGGCTCGGCGTACTCCAAGTACAACTACCCGGGCCTGTACTCGGGCGCCGACATGGACGACTGCCGGGCCACCATCTCCAACTACCAGGACAAGGCCAACGTCCAGAACTGCGAGCTCGTCCAGCTCGCCGACCTCGACACCGGCGAGGAGTACGTCCGCGGCCGGATCGCCGGTTACCTCAACGACCTGCTCTCCCTCGGCGTCGACGGCCTGCGCATCGACGCGGCCAAGCACATGCCGGCCGCCGACCTCGCCAACATCAAGTCGCGGCTGACGAACCCGAACGCCTACTGGAAGCAGGAGGCCATCTACGGCGCCGGCGAGGCGGTCTCGCCGTCCGAGTACCTCGGCACCGGCGACGTCCAGGAGTTCCGCTACGCCCGCGACCTCAAGCGCGTCTTCGGCTCCGAGAAGCTCGCGTACCTGAAGAACTACGGCGAGGCCTGGGGCTACATGCCCAGCGCCCAGGCCGGGGTGTTCGTCGACAACCACGACACCGAGCGCGGCGGCGACACCCTCAACTACAAGGACGGCGCCCGCTACACCCTCGCGTCCGTCTTCATGCTGGCCTGGCCGTACGGCTCCCCGGACGTCCACTCCGGCTACGAGTGGACCGACAAGGACGCCGGCCCGCCGAACGGCGGCACGGTGAACGCCTGCTACACCGACGGCTGGAAGTGCCAGCACGCCTGGCGCGAGATCGCCTCCATGGTCGCCTTCCGGAACACGGCCCACGGTCAGGGTGTCGTGAACTGGTGGGACAACGGCGGCAACCAGATCGCGTTCGGTCGCGGCGACAAGGCGTACGTCGCCATCAACCACGAGGCCTCCGCCCTCACCCGCACCTTCCAGACCTCCCTCCCCGCCGGCGACTACTGCGACGTGCAGAGCGGCCGGACCGTCACCGTCAACGGGTCCGGCCAGTTCACGGCCACCCTCGGCGCCGACACCGCCCTCGCCCTGCACACCGGGGCCCGCACCTGCACCACCCCGCCGCCCGTCACGGACACGGGAGCCTCGTTCGCGGTCAACGCCACCACCAGCTGGGGCCAGGACGTCTACGTGACCGGCGACCAGAGCGCGCTGGGCAGCTGGAACCCGGCGAACGCCCGCAAGCTCGACCCGGCGGCCTACCCCGTGTGGAAGCTCGACCTCGCGCTCCCCGCCGGCACCGTCTTCGCCTACAAGTACGTCCGCAAGGACGCCGCCGGCAACGTCACCTGGGAGAGCGGCGCCAACCGCACCGCCACCGTCCCCGCGAACGGCAAGGTCACGCTCAACGACACCTGGCGCAACTGACCCCGCGCCCCCCGAGCCAGGGCCGCCCGGCACCCGTAAGGATCCCCGCCACCGCCGGGCGGCCCTCACCACCACCTCAAGGAGACCCTCCCTTGATACGCCCAGCCCTGCGCGCGGCGGCCGGCAGCCTCGCCGCCGCCCTGGCGGCGACGCTCGCGCCCGCCGTCCCCGCGGCCGCGGCCGCTCCGCCCGCCCCGCCCTCGGACGCGCGGCTCGCCAAGGAGCCCGCCCGGCACGACCTCACCCGCGAGCAGTTCTACTTCGTGCTGCCCGACCGGTTCGCCAACGGCGACCCGGCCAACGACCGCGGGGGGCTCACCGGCACCCGCCTGGAGACCGGCCTCGACCCCACCGACAAGGGCTTCTACCAGGGCGGCGACCTCAAGGGCCTGACCGAGCGGCTCGACTACATCAAGGGCCTGGGCACCACCGCCATCTGGCTGGCGCCGATCTTCAAGAACCAGCCCGTCCAAGGCACCGGCAAGGACGCCTCGGCCGGCTACCACGGCTACTGGATCACCGACTTCACCCAGGTCGACCCGCACTTCGGCACCAACGCCGACCTCGCCAAGCTGATCGACGGCGCCCACCGCAAGGGCATGAAGGTCTTCTTCGACGTCATCGCCAACCACACCGCCGACGTCGTCCAGTACGAGCCGGACTCCGCCGCCTACCTCTCCAAGGGCGCCTTCCCCTACCTCACCAAGGACGGCGTGCCCTTCGACGACTCCGACTACGCCGACGGCACGCGCCCCTTCCCGAAGGTGGGCCCGAACTCCTTCCCGCGCACGCCGGTCGTCCCCGCCGCCAAGAAGGACCTCAAGGTCCCGGCCTGGCTCAACGACCCGACGATGTACCACAACCGGGGCGACTCCACCTTCGCCGGCGAGTCCTCCGACCAGGGCGACTTCGCCGGCCTCGACGACCTGTGGACCGAGCGCCCCGAGGTCGTCACCGGCATGGAGAAGATCTACGAGAAGTGGGTCCGCGACTTCGCCGTCGACGGCTTCCGCATCGACACGGTCAAGCACGTCAACACCGAGTTCTGGACCCGGTGGGCCACCGCCCTCGACACGTACGCCGCCCAGCGCGGCCGCCCGGACTTCTTCATGTTCGGCGAGGTCTACTCCGCCGACACCGCGATCACGTCCCCGTACGTCACCCGCGGCCGGCTCGACGCCACCCTCGACTTCCCGCTCCAGGACGCGATCCGCGCGTACGCCTCCCAGGGCGGCCCGGCCGCCCGCCTCGGCTCCGTCCTCGCCGACGACTACCGGTACACCAGCGGCAAGGCCAACGCCTACGAGCAGGTGACCTTCCTCGGCAACCACGACATGGGCCGCTTCGGCACCTTCCTGAAGCAGGACAACCCCGGCAAGGCCGAGGGCGAGCTGCTGGACCGCTACCGGCTCGCCAACGAGCTGATGTTCCTCTCCCGCGGCAACCCCGTCGTCTACTACGGCGACGAGCAGGGCTTCACCGGCGCCGGCGGCGACAAGGACGCCCGCCAGTCGATGTTCGCCTCGAAGACCGCCGACTACCTCGACGACGACGAGCTCGGCACCGACCGCACCCACGCGAGCGACGCCTACGACCCGCAGCACCCGCTGTACAAGGAGATCGCCGCCCTCGCGAAGCTGCGCCGGACCGACCCCGGCCTCGCCGGCGGCACCCAGACCGAGCGCCTCTCCCAGGACTCCGTCTACGCCTTCACCCGCACCGACGCCTACGCGGGCACCGAGTACCTGGTCGCCACCAACAACGCCACCGCGCCCAGGACCGTCCAGGTCCCCGTGGACAGCGCCGCCGGCACCGACTTCGCCCCGCTGTACGGCACCGAGGACGCGGCCCGCACCGGCGACGGCGGCAAGGTCACCGTCACCGTCCCCGCCCTCGGCTCCGTCGTGCTGAAGGCCGACACCCCGCTGCCGGCGCCCGCCACCGCACCCGCCGTCACCCTCAAGGCCCCCGCGGCCGGCGCCACCGGCACCGTCGAGCTCTCCGCCGACGTCACCGGCGGCGGCCGCAACCGGGTCGTGTTCGCCGCCCAGGTCGGCACCGGCCCCTGGCAGGTGCTCGGCTCCGCCGACCACGCCCCGTACAAGGTCACCCAGTACGTCACCGCCCCCGAGGGCACCGCCCTGCGCTACAAGGCCGTGGTCGTCTCCGCGGACGGCCGCACCGCGAGCGCGCTCGCCGACTCCGTCGCCGGCCGGGTCCCCCCGAAGGACGTCCCCACCGCCACCCAGCGCGACTACGCGGTCGTCCACTACAAGCGCCCGGACGGCGACTACACCGACTGGCGCCTGTACGCCTGGGGCGACATCGCCGACGGCGAGGGCACCCAGTGGCCCGCCGGGCACGCCTTCACCGGCCGCGACGCCTACGGCGCCTTCGCCTGGGTCCGCCTGAAGCCCGGCGCCACCTCCGTCGGCTACCTCGTCATCGACGAGGACGGCACCAAGGACGTCGCCGCCGACCGCACCATCGACGTCACCAGGACCGGCGAGATCTGGCTGGAGCAGGGCAAGGACGCCGCCCGCACCGACCGGCCGCCCTACCCGGCCCCCGACACCGGCAAGGCCGTCCTGCACCTCCGGCGCGCCGACGGCCGGTACGACGGCTGGGGCCTGCACACCTGGACCGGCGCGGCCCAGCCCACCGACTGGTCCAAGCCCCTGATGCCCGCCCGCTTCGACGCGTACGGCGCGGTCTACGAGGTACCGCTGGCCCCCGGCGCGACCTCGCTCAGCTACATCCTCCACAACGGCGACCAGAAGGACCTCCCCGCCGACCAGTCCCTCGACCTCAAGGCCACCGGCGGCGAGGCCTGGCTCCTCGCCGGCCAGGAGAAGCACCTGCTGCCGCAGGCCGCCGGCTCCGCCGCCGCCCTGGACCTCACCAAGGCCCAGGCCGTCTGGATCGACCGCGACACCCTCGCCTGGAACGCCCCCGAGGCCGCCGCCTCCGCCCAGCTGCTCGCCTCCCGCGACGGCTCGGTCAAGGCGACGGACGGAACCCTCACCGGCACCGCCCGGTGGCTGCGCCTGAACCGCACGACGCTGACCGACGCCCAGAAGGCCCGCTTCCCGCACCTGGCCTCCTACGCCGCCTACTCCGTCGACCCCCGCGACCGCGACCGGGTACCCGCCGCCCTGCGCGGCCAGCTCGTCGCCGCCGCCCGGGCCGCGAACGGCGCGGTCCTGGCCGCCACCGGCGTGCAGCTCGCCGGCGTCCTCGACGACCTGTACGCCCCCTCCGCGGGCAGCGCCGCCCTCGGCCCGGTCTTCGGCCGCGACGGCTCCGTCCGCCTGTCCGTGTGGGCCCCCACCGCGCAGTCGGTGGCCCTCGAACTGGACGGCCGCACCGTCCCGATGAAGCGGAACGACACCTCCGGCACGTGGACCGCCACCGGCCCGGCCGACTGGAAGGGCACGCCCTACCGGTACGCCGTCACCGTCTGGGCCCCCACCGTCCAGCAGGTCGTCACCAACCTCGTCACCGACCCCTATTCCACCGCCTTGACCACCGACTCGGCCCGCAGCCTGGCCGCGGACCTCACCGCCCCGGCCCTCGAGCCGGCCGGCTGGGCCACCCTGAAGAAGCCGGCCGCCGTGCCCTTCAGGAACGCCCGGATCGAGGAGCTGCACGTCCGCGACTTCTCCGTCGCCGACCGCACCTCCGCCCACCCCGGCCAGTACCTGGCCTTCACCGACACCGGCTCCGCCGGCATGAAGCACCTGCGCGACCTCGCCGCCCACGGCACCTCGTACGTGCACCTGCTGCCCGCCTTCGACATCGGCACCATCCCCGAGAAGCCGGCCGACCGCACCGAGCCCGCCTGCGACCTGTCCGTCTACGCGCCCGACTCCGAGGAACAGCAGGCCTGCACGACCCGGGCCGCGGCCAAGGACGCGTACAACTGGGGCTACGACCCGCTGCACTACACCGTCCCCGAGGGCTCGTACGCCAGCGACCCCGAGGGCACGGCCCGCACGGTCGAGTTCCGGCGCATGGTGCAGGGCCTGAACGGGGCCGGGCTGCGCACGGTCATGGACGTGGTCTACAACCACACCGTCGCCGCCGGCCAGTCCGACAAGTCCGTGCTCGACCGCATCGTGCCCGGCTACTACCAGCGGCTGCTGGCCGACGGCAGCGTGGCCACCTCCACCTGCTGCGCCAACACCGCGCCCGAGAACGCCATGATGGGCAAGCTCGTCGTCGACTCGGTCGTCACCTGGGCCAAGGAGTACAAGGTCGACGGCTTCCGCTTCGACCTCATGGGCCACCACCCCAAGGCCAACATCCTGGCGGTGCGCAAGGCCCTCGACGCGCTGACCGTCGCGAAGGACGGCGTCGACGGCAGGAAGGTGATCCTCTACGGCGAGGGCTGGAACTTCGGTGAGGTCGCCGACGACGCCCGCTTCGTCCAGGCCACGCAGAAGAACATGGCCGGCACCGGCATCGCCACCTTCTCCGACCGGGCCCGCGACGCCGTCCGCGGCGGCGGCCCGTTCGACGAGGACCCGCGCCTCCAGGGCTTCGCCTCCGGCCTGTACACCGACCCCAACGGCGCCCCCGGCAACGGCACCCCCGAGCAGCAGAAGGCCCGCCTCCTGCACGACCAGGACCTCATCAAGGTCGGCCTCACCGGCAACCTGGCCGGGTACGCCTTCACCGACTCGACCGGCCGCGCGGTCAAGGGCTCCGAGGTGGACTACAACGGCGCCCCGGCCGGCTACGCCGCCGCCCCCGGCGACGCCCTCGCGTACGTCGACGCGCACGACAACGAGTCGCTGTACGACGCCCTCGCCTACAAGCTCCCGGGCGGCACCGCGGCCCCGGACCGGGCCCGCATGCAGGTCCTGGCCATGGCCACCGCCGCCCTCTCCCAGGGCCCGGCGCTCTCCCAGGCCGGCACCGACCTGCTGCGCTCCAAGTCGCTGGACCGCAACTCCTTCGACAGCGGCGACTGGTTCAACGCGATCCACTGGGACTGCCGCGACGGCAACGGCTTCGGCCGCGGCCTGCCCCCGGCCGCCGACAACCGGGCCAAGTGGGCGTACGCCAAGCCCCTGCTGAGCGGGCTGAAGGCGCCCGGCTGCGCCGAGATCGACGGCGCCGCGGCGGCGTACGGGGACCTGCTCCGCATCCGCACCACGGAGCCGGCCTTCGCCCTGGCCACGACCGCCGAGGTGCAGTCCGCCCTGTCCTTCCCGCTCTCCGGCGCGGGCGAGACCCCGGGCGTGATCACGATGTCCCTGGGCGACCTGGTCGTGGTCTTCAACGCCACTCCGGGCGAACAGCGCCAGCACGTGGCCGACCTGGCCGGCCGGGCGTACGCCCTGCACCCGGTGCAGGCCGGCGGCGCGGACGCGGTGGTCAGGGCGGCCTCGTACCGGGACGGCACGTTCACGGTCCCGGGCCGCACGGTCGCGGTCTTCAAGAAGGGCTGACGGCCCGAGGAAGGTGAGGGGTGGGGGGGCCGCGCGGGGGGGGGGGGGGGGCCCCCCCCCCCCGGTGTTGCTCTGTTTGTTGCGTTTGGTAGTGCTCAGGTTCCCAGAGGTGTT
>NZ_JBIVNX010000022.1:66264-98346 GCF_044753805.1 Streptomyces sp. NPDC093225 | reverse complement strand
GGGGGGGGTTCCGGGGGGGGGGGGGGGGGGGGGTGTGGGGGGGGGGGGGGGGGGGGGGGGGGGGGGGGGGGCCCCCCCCCCCCCACCCCTGTTTCTTCCTCTGTTTCTTCCTGTGCTTCTTCCTCTGGTTCCCTTCGGTGTCCGACCGGTCGCCCCCATCTGTAGCGGGGCCGGCGGAGCCGCCGCGCCGCGGAACCGGCCGATCGGCCGAGACCCGCCCAGCGCTGTCCGGGCGCGCGGTGTTGCGCGCCGGGGCGGCCGCGTGGGATGAACGGCACCGGACGGCCCGCGCTCAGGGCAGCAGCCGCTGCTCCAGCAGGATCACCCCGTACACCCGCCCGTCCTTGGCCTGCTTGGACGGGAACTCGCCCACCACCCGGTAGCCGGCGCCCCGGTAGTACGCCAGCAGCCGCGGATTGGTGGACTGGCAGTCGAGCCGCGCCAGTTCGCGACCGGTGCGGGCGATCCGCGACTCGGCGTGCTCCAGCAGCCGCCGCCCGGTCCCGGGCGGGGCGGTCGCCCGGTCCACCATCAGCCGGTGCACGTACCCCGCCACCGGCGGCTGGACGCCCCAGGCCTCCTCGTCGGACCACCACAGCTCGTACGCCCCGCACACCGCGCCGTCGGCGTCGCGCGCGATCCACACCTCGCCCTCGCGCATGATCTGCCGGAAGTGCGCGGCGTCCTTCTCCCCGGCCTTCCACTGCCGGATGCCGTTCGCGCGCATCCACGCCGCGGCGCCGTCGTACAGCCGGACCAGCAGCGCCGTGTCGTCCTCGCCGGCCTGCCGGAACACGATCCCATCGTCAATGATCACGCGGGAATTATCGGCCGGACGGGCCGCCCCCGGACAACCCCGCCGGGGCCCCTATCGAGGAGCCGGCACGGAGGCGGGCACCAGCGCGGCCAACCGCCCCACCAGCTCCCCGAACGGGCCGTCCGCCGGCTCGCCCGAGAGGATCTGCACGAGCACGCCGGCCATCTCGGCGTCGTACGCGGCGCTCACCGCGGCGAGCGCCGCGAAGTCGTGCACCAGCTGGAGTTCGAGCTCGGCCCGCGGTATCTTCCGCCCGTCGAGCCACAGCAGCGCCGTGGACTCGGCCAGCGACACCCACGAGCGCACCACCAGCTCCAGCCGCGCCGGCGGTTCGGTGACGCCGATGTGCGCGATGATCTGCTCGTACGCGGCCTGCCGCACCTCGTCGATCATCGCGTTGGTCCGGCTCGACCCGGCCGCCGGACCGCCCCGCATCAGCGCGGAGAAGCCGGGCCCGTGGTCCTCGACGAACTCGAAGTACCGCCCCATCACCCGCAGCAGCCGCGCTCCGAGGGGGCCCTCCTTCGGCTCCTGGAACCGCCCGGCCAGCTCGTCCGCCGCCCGCCGCAGCGCGGCCTCGTACAGGCTGAGCTTCCCCGGGAAGTAGTGGTACACGAGCGGCCGCGAGATGCCGGCCGCGGCCGCGATCTCGTCGATCGACACGTCGTCGGGCGAGCGCTGGCTGAACAACTCCAGCGCGACGCTGATCAGCTGCTGCCGCCGCTCCTCGACACCCATCCTGCGGCGCACCCCGGTCGTCATACCGCCCACCCTACCGACCCGCCCGCACCCCGCCACCGCCCCGGAGGTCCCCTTTCCGCTTCCCCGGGCGCCCGCGACCGAGAACTTCCTCGTCGGGCGCTACGGGACGCGGCGGAGCGTCGACTTCGCCGCCGCCGGGCAAGGCCGCCGCCTACGCGTCCAGGACCAGGCGGTCGCCGGGCTCGGCGCGGGAGACGCACAGGAGCATCGAGTCGGTGCGCTCCTCGTCGGTGAGGAGCTCGTCGCGGTGGTCGACCTCGCCGGCGAGGACGCGGTGCCTGCAGGTGCCGCAGAAGCCCTGTTCGCAGGAGTAGGGGGTGTCGGGGAGTTCGGCGCGGACGGCGGCCAGGGCGGTGGTGTCCGCGGGGACCTCGACGGTGCGGCCGGAGCGGGCGAGTTCGATCGTGAAGGGGGACTCGGGGGCGGGGCGGGAGGCCGGGGCGAAGCGCTCCAGGTGGAGGGGGACGCCCCGGGGGAGGACGGCGGCCACGGCGTCCATCAGGGGTTCGGGGCCGCAGCAGTAGACCGCGGTGGCGGTGGGGAGTTCGGCCAGGGGGGACAGGTCGAGCAGGCCCGCCTCGTCCTCGGGGACGACGGTGACGCGGTCGCCGTACGCGGCCAGTTCGGGCAGGAACGGCATCGAGGCGCGGCTGCGGCCCCCGTAGTACAGGTGCCAGTCGGCACCCGCCCCGGTCGCGGCGCGGAGCATCGGCAGGACCGGCGTGAGGCCGATGCCGCCGGCGACGAACGCGTAGCGGGGGGCGGGGGCGAGGGGGAAGCGGTTGCGCGGGGTGCGCAGTTCGAGTTCCGCGCCCGCCACCAGCTGCTCGTGGACCTCGCGCGAGCCGCCGCGGCCGTCCGGGACCAGGCGGGTGGCGAAGACGTACGCCCCGCGCTCGGCCGGGTCGCCGCACAGGCTGTACTGGCGCACCAGGCCGGAGGGCAGGTGGACGTCGACGTGCGCGCCCGGCTCCCAGGCCGGGAGGTCGTCCGACTCGACGCGGATGCGGACCACGCCCTCGGCGACCTCCTCGCGGTCGGTGATCCGCGCGTACAGCGGGCGGCGGGGGGAGCGGCCCGAGACGGGCTCGGCCAGGGCGGGCAGGGGCCACAGGGGCGAGACCTTGATGCGGGAGCGCAGCGCGCGGCGGGCGACCAGGCCCGCGGCGGCCACCGCGGCGACGGTTGCGAGGCGGGGCACGTCAGTTGCCTCCGGGGGTGGCGGCCGTCCCGGCCGGTACGCGGCCCCCGTTCGCGCCGGGGGAGGACGCCAGGTACGCCACGGCCTGCGCCGTCGAGCCCTCCTGCGAGGGGTGGTACGTGCGCGACAGGTAGCGCGGGATCGACTTCAGCATGGCGCCGGTCGAGGGCAGGGTGCCCTGCTGCCCGGCGCGGAACAGCTTGCCCAGGGAGGCCCTGCCCTCCGTCAGGGTGGGGTCGTTCTCCATGAAGAAGCGCGAGCCCCGCTGCCACATCCAGACCAGGGCCGCGAAGGCCGTCGCCCAGGTCCGCACGCGCCGCCGGTACCCGCCGTCCACGTGCATGAACAGCTCGAAGGCCACCGACCGGTGCTCCACCTCCTCCGCCCCGTGCCAGCGCAGCAGGTCCAGCATCATCGGGTCCGCGCCCCGCCGGTCCAGCTCGTCGGCGTTGAGGACCCAGTCGCCGAGGAACGCGGTGTAGTGCTCGATGGCCGCGATCATCGCGACCCGCTCCATCAGCCACCAGTGCCGGGCCCGGCCGGGCGGCAGGGTACGGTCGCCGAGCAGCTTCTCGAACAGCCAGTCCACCTGCGCGGTGTACGGCGTCGGGTCCAGGCCCTGCCGCTTGAGGTGGGGGAGTACGTCGTCGTGGGCCTGGGAGTGCATCGCCTCCTGGCCGATGAACCCGATCACGTCCTCGCGCAGCCGCTCGTCGGTGATGTACGGCAGCACCTGCTTGTAGACGTGCACGAACCAGCGCTCGCCGGCCGGCAGGAGCAGGTGCAGCACGTTCATCGTGTGGGTCGAGAACGGGTCGCCGGGAAGCCAGTGGAGCGGGGTCCCGTCCCAGGAGAAGGCGACCTGGCGGGCTTTGAGGGCTATGTGCTCGGACGCCACCGGGGCAGGCTGCGTATTAGACATGGCGTCAATGTACTGAGGGGCGGAGCCCCGCAACAGCCCCCGCGCGCAATTCCCGGCCCTACCGCAGCACTCCCGAGCGCGACCCGTCCGCCAGCCGTCCGCTCAGCTCCACCTGCGCACCCGCCCGCGCGGGTACGGCGAGCCGGTTGCCGGCGGAGGTGCCGTGCACGGCCCCGCCGACCGTCACCGAGGTGAACTGCCGGCTGCCCGCGGCCAGGACGTACCAGTGCCCGGCCCCCGACTTCCACAGCACGCCCGCCAGGACGCGCGGCGCCCGGGCCCCGCACTCCGGCACCCCCTCGGCCCGCGCCACCAGCGCGCCCGTGCCGGGGCCCGGCGCCTGGAACTGCGCCAGCACGCGTTCCTGGCCGCCGCGCCAGGTCTCGGCGCGGGTGCACACCCAGGCCGCCGTGCCGCCCGCTTCGGGCAGCGGCTGGTGCGCGTACGTCCACGAGTTGACGGACCGGACGCCGTGCGACCGCACGGCCGGCAGCAGGCAGGCCGTCTTCGCCCAGCGGTCCAGGTCGGCCGCGCGCGCCACGTCGTGCGGTGCCCCGGGGGAGCCGGCGGTGAGCCGGGCCGGGATCAGCTCGCCGAGGTCGGTGACCAGGCGCGTGGCGTCCGCGCCGGCCGAAGCACCCGCCGAAGCACCGGCCGAGGCGCCCGCCGAAGGGCTCCCCGACGCCTCCGCGGAGTCCGGCGCGCCGGTCAGGACCAGTGCGTTCCACGAGGCGCAGGAACGGTCCAGCGCGGGACTCGCCACCGGCGCCGTCACCCCGCCCGCCAACCGCAGCGGTACGGCGGCCGCGTCCGGTCGCAGCAGGTCCCGTACGGCGGCCTCGCGCACCCAGGGGGCGGTCAGGTAGCGCACGTTGCCGTCGACCCGGCTGAGCACCACCGCGCTCGCGGTCGCCGCCGAGGCGCCGTCGGCGCGGGCGAAGTCGAGCGCGGCGCCGGCGGTGCCCTCGCGCGGTTCCGCGTACCGGGCGATCCGCAGGCCGTCGTACAGCAGGACCACCACCGCCTGGTCCACCGCGCCGGCGAACAGCAGCTGCGGCGGGCCCATCGGCGGACCCGACGGGGTCCCGGGGGTCGCCGACGCCTGCACGGACGACCCGGGCCGCGCCCACACCGCGAGCGCCCGGCGCAGCAGGCCGTGGTCGCCGGTGCGGTCGCCGCGCGCGGGCCACGCCGAGAAGTCCGTACGGGTCGACGCGCGCCAGTCCGCCGCACCGGCCAGCGTCACGCGCGCCGGGTCGAGGGCCTGCTCGGCGGCGGCGTTGCGGGCGTACGGCGGGGCTGCCGCGCCGTCGGCGCCCCAGCCCCCGCCGGGCAGCGCGAGCAGCGTCCCGGCCACCGCGGCGGCGGCCGCGGCCGCGAGCCAGGCCCGGGCGTGCTGGCGGCGGCGCATCAGGTCGGTCGGGCGGGCCTGGAGCACGCACGGGTCGAACTCGGGGGAGTCCAGCAGCGCGTCCGACTCCGGCTCGCCCACCTGTGCGAGGGCCTCGGCCGGGTCGGCCACCCCCGCCTCCGCGAGCAGCCGCAGCACCTCGGGCTCGGGGAGCCGCTCCATGGCGCGCAGGACGAACGCGGCCCGGCCCCCGCCGGTCAGGCTGGCCAGCCACTGGTCGAGCGCGAGCTCGTCGGCACCGCCCGCGCGCGGGAACAGTCGCAGGCCCCGGACCTGGGGGAGGAGGGGCGGCAGCTGGGCCCGCCTCGGCAGGGCGAGGCGGCGCAGCGGGAGCCCGGCCTCCAGCGCGGCCCGCAGCACGCGCAGCCGGACGTACGCGTACCCGGCGTCGCCGCCCACCCGGTCCAGGCCGGCCCGCGGCGCGGGGACCGTCCCGGCGCCGGACCCCCTGGCCCGCGAGCGGGCGGCGGTGCGGGACGACCGGGGCAGGGCGCGCTGCGCCAGGGCGTGCGCGGTCAGGACGCGGCGGTGCCGCCCGAGGGAGGGCGGGAGGACGAGGTAGGCCATCCGGACCAGCCGCGGGTAGTGCTCGACGATCGCGGCCTCGGCCCGCTCGACGCCCACGGCGGCGGTCACGCCGGTGACGGCCGGGGTGGCGTCCCTCGTGGGGTGCGCGGTCGGGGCGGCGCCCGCGGTGGGGGCGGCGGTCGCGGCGGGACGCGGCCCCCGCGGCGCGGCGGCCCCGGCGGGGGCGGCCTTCGGCGCGGCAGGATCGGGGCGGGTGACGGCATCCGGGGTAGGCACGTTCAGCAGAACGAGCGAATCCCCGGATGGTCACCGACCGTCGCCGTGGCGGGGCGCCCGCCGCGGCCGGGGTCAGGCCGTCAGTCGCGCCCGGATCGCGGCGACGGCCGTGTCCGGGACGCCCAGTCCGTCGCGCACGTACGCCTCCATGGACCCGTACCGGGTGGCCACCTCGTCCAGCGCCGCCTCCAGGTACGACGGCACGACGCCGATCATCGCGAGCGCTATGGCCGGGTTGCCGCCCGAGATCGTGAACCCCTCGATCATCGGGGCGAAGGCCTGCCGCACCGCAGGGTTGACGGACAGGTACTCGGTCATGACCGTGTCCTCGTCGGCGCCGAGCAACGTCAGGAGCACCGTCGCGGCCCAGCCGGTGCGGTCCTTGCCCGCCGTGCAGTGGAACAGCAGCGGCCCGGACTCCTCGTCCGCCAGCGCGGTCAGCAGCGTCCGGTACGCCGCCTTGCCGGATCCGGAGCTGACGAAGGAACGATACGTCTGCTCGAACAGCCGCTCGACGCGGCCGCCGCCCAGCTCCCGCTCGGCCGCGATCGGATCGGCCAGCAGGTGCTTGAGCTGTGCGGCGGCCGGGATCTCGCCGGACTCCACCTTGTCCGCCAGCACGTTCGCCACCAGCAGCCGCGCGCCCTCCGGCACCCGGTCGGGGTGGTCGGCCCGCTCGGCGTCCGTCCGGAAGTCCACGATCGTCCGCAGCCCCAGCGCCGCCACCACGGGGTCGGCCGCCACGTCCAGCCGGTCCAACTGGCCCGAGCGGAGGACGAGCCCGTGGCGCACCGCGCGCCCGCCGGCGAGCGGGGCGCCGCCGAGGTCCCGCAGGTTGGCGACGGTCGTGGACGGGGTGGCGGTGGCGGTCATGTAAAGGCTCCGGCTCGCTCGTAGGGGCGCTGGTGCTTCATGATCCGCCATCGCTCCGCACCCCGCACGACCGGGCCGGGCCGGGGTGGTCGGGGGGCGGTGTGATGCGGAGCGTCCCGGGATGGGACCATGGCGAGGACATGATCAAGGTTTCGGCGCCGGTGCGGGCAGTGCGGGCCGCGGTGTTCGCGGCGATGTGCGTGGCGCTGGCAGCCGTGGGGCATTCGTACATGTCCGGTCATGACATCCCCATTCGTTCCCTTTTGGGAGCTTTTGGTGTGGTCGGTGGGCTGGCGTGGCTCGCCGCCCGGCGACGGCGCGGGGCGTTCGCCATATCGGGCGGGCTGCTGGCCGTCCAGGGGGCGCTGCACCTGCTGTTCGCCGCCACCGAGGGCCCGGGATCCGCTTCCGCCGGTGCCTCGTCCATGCACATGGACATGGGCGGCGGGGACATGAGCGGGATGGACATGGGCGCGACGTCGTCCATGCACGTGGACATGGGGACGGACGCCGGGGCCCCCTCCATGGCGGGCCTGGCCGACATGGCCGGCATGGCCGGGCACGGCGGCCTCGGGATGCTGGCCGCGCACGTGCTCGCCGGGCTGTTCTGCGCCTTCTGGCTGGCCCGCGGTGAGGCCGCGCTCTTCCGGCTCGCGCGCGTCGTGGCGCTGCGCGCCGCGGCCCCGCTGCGCCGCGCCCTGGCGTTCGTACTCCTGCTCGTGCGGGCCGTTCCGGTGGCCGTGCCCCCGCGCCGTCCGCGCCCGTACGCCGGCCGGCCGCGCCGGCTGCGCGGCGCGCTGCCCGCCCACACCCTGGTCCGGCGTGGGCCGCCCGGGTTCCGAGCACCGAGCGCCACGGCCCCCGGCCGGCCCGCCCTCGCCTGACGCCCGAACGGGCCGCGAGGCGGCGTGACCCGGGGCCGGTCCCCCATGTCTACGCCAACACCTAGGACCGTCATGGCCATCATCGATCCCGTCAAGGGGATCCAGTCCGCCGACCCGGACACGGCCCCGGCCCCGGCTCCGAACGCGCCCGCGGAGCAGCCGCCGTCCGCCCGCCGCCGCTCCGCCTGGAGCGCCCTGCGCCCGCTGACCCTGCGGATGCACTTCTACGCCGGCCTGCTCATCGCGCCGGTGCTGCTCCTCGCCGCCGTCACCGGCACGCTGTACGCCCTGTCGTACCCCGCCGAGAAGCTGCTGTACGGCCACGAGCTGACCGTCCCCGTCGGCGACTCGACCCGCCCCCTCGGTGCACAGGTCGACGCCGCCCGGGCCGCGCACCCCGACGGCACCGTGACCGCCGTCTGGCCGGCCCCCGAGGAGGGCGCCACCACCCGGGTCCTCATGGAGAGCCCCGAGGTCACCACCGAGGGCCGCGACCTCACCGTCTTCGTCGACCCGTACACCGCCACCGTGCGCGGCAGCCTGGAGACCTCGGGTGACGCGCTCCCGCTGCGCGCCTGGCTCTCGACGTTCCACAGCAACCTCCAGCTGGGCGAGCCCGGCCGGATCTACAGCGAACTGGCCGCCAGCTGGATGTGGGTGGTGGCCCTCGGCGGCCTCGCCCTGTGGATCGGCCGCCGCCGCACCGCCCGCAGGGCCCGACTGCTGCTGCTCCCCGAGCGCGGGGCCGCCGGCCGCCGCAGGACCCTGTCCTGGCACGGCTCCGTGGGCCTGTGGTCCGCGGCTGGCCTGGTCGTCCTCTCCGCCACCGGCCTGACCTGGTCGACGTACGCGGGCGAGAACATCGGTGAGGTCCAGGACAAGCTCGGCGGCGCCACCCCGGCCGTCGCCGCCGCCCTGCCGGGCGCGACCGGGGGCGCGGGCGGCGAACACGCCGGCCACCACATGAGCCCCGACATGCCCATGGACATGCCGATGCCGAAGACCGCGGACGTCGGCATCGACAAGGTGGTCGAGTCGGCCCGCGCCGCCGGCGTGGACACGCAGATCCAGATCACCCTGCCCGCCGAGGGCAAGGGGTACGTGGTCAAGGAGCGCGACCGGCAGTTCCCGACCCACCTCGACTCCGTCGCCGTGGACCCGGCCGACGGCACGGTCATGGACACCCTCCGCTTCGCCGACTACCCGGTGCTCGCCAAGCTGACCCGCTGGGGCATCGACATCCACATGGGCGTCCTGTTCGGCCTGGTCAACCAGCTGGCGCTGGCCGCCCTGGGCCTGGCGCTGGTGTTCCTGACCGTGTGGGGCTACCGCATGTGGTGGCTGCGCCGGCCGACGAGGGACGGGGGCCCGGCCTTCGGCCCGGCGTACGCGCCGGGCACGTGGCGCAGGATCCCGCTGCCGCTCCTGCTGCCGCTGGCGGCGGTGACCGGCCTGGTGGGCTGGTTCGTGCCGCTGCTCGGGATCAGCCTCGTGGCGTTCCTGGTGCTGGACGTCGTCACGGCCCGGGTCCGCAGGGCCCGTACCGCGTAACGGGCGGGTCCGCACGGGGGTGGGCCCCGCACTCCGCCGCGGAGTGCGGGGCCCACCGCCGTGTGCGGGCGGTACCCCGGCCGGGGAGCGGGCCTCAGGGCGCGTACTTGTAGCCCACGCGCCGGACGGTCTGGATCGCGCCGCGGTGCGCCGCGCCCAGCTTGCGGCGCAGTCGGGCGACGTGGACGTCGACCGTGCGGCCGTCGCCCACGTGCCCGTAGCCCCAGACGGTGGAGACCAGCTGGTCGCGGCTGTGCACCCGGTGCGGGTTGGCCACCAGGTGCGCCAGCAGCTCGAACTCCAGGTAGGTGAGGTCCAGTTCCCGCCCGGCCACCTCGGCCGTGCGGCGCGCCGGGTCGATCCGGACCAGGGCGTCACCGGTGACGGAGTCGTCGTCGGGCGCGGCGGCGGACGCCGGGCGGGACACCACCGGGCCGGACGCCGGGTGGAAGGAGCGGGTGGCTCCGGAGGGGTCGGGCAGGACCGGGGCGGCCGTGGGCGCCAGGGCGAAGGCGGCCGGCTGCGCGACCGGTCCCCGCGCCGGCAGCGGCTGCTGGTCGGCCGGTACGAGCACCAGGTAGCCGACCATCGGGGGGCGGCCCGGCAGCGCCGGGACGGTGTGCTGCGGCGCGGGCAGCCAGGTGGCGCCCGGCGGCAACCAGTCGGCCCCGCGCGGGACCTCGTCGGGGTCCACGGCGCGCAGCCGGTGGCGGTGGGCGGGGATCGGAAGGGTGGCGGTCGCAGCGGAGGAGGCAGCGGACGGGAAGGAACGGGTGTTCGCCATGAGTGGTCAGCTCTTTTCACGCGGAAGTCGTCGGCAGGAGTCGTGGGACGTACTCGTACCGCGCAGACCGAAGGCCTTCGGCAGGAAGGAAGGCGTTAGAGGGCCGGCGCGTTCTCCGCGCGGCAACACACCCGGTCGAAATCGTGGTGCTGACGGGACGGCCAGAACGGCTCCAGGTCGCTGCGACCCGTCGAGGTGTTCCAGTGGCTGGCCATGCGCCCATTGAAGCAGACGAAACGTCCCCGTCGTAGTCCCGTCTCAGCCAATAGATCCGGACGTCCAAATTCCGCACCGCGCAGGGGGGATGGCCCCCGGGCGAACCCGCCCGGAAACGGCAAAGCGCCCGCCGTCGAAACGGCGGGCGCTGCCCTGTCCACGTCCTGTCTCGCCATCCGGTCGGACCGGGAGGGCGGGAGAAGGGTGGCGGTGGCGGTGACGGGGGTGGTGACGGGGGCGGTCGGTCAGACCAGCCCCTCCTTCTCCAGCCCGGTGCAGCAGGTGTCCACGATCAGCCGGGTCACCACGTACGGGTCCACGTTCGCGTTCGGGCGGCGGTCCTCGATGTAGCCCTTGCCGTCCTTCTCCACCTGCCACGGGATGCGCACGGAGGCGCCGCGGTCCGAGACCCCGTAGCTGAACTCGTTCCACGGGGCGGTCTCGTGCAGGCCGGTCAGGCGCTCGTCGATGCCCGCGCCGTAGTTCTTGACGTGGTCCAGCGGCTTGCTGCCCTCGCCCAGCGCCTCGCACGCGGTGATGATGGCGCGGTAGTCCTCGCGCATCTTCTTCGTGGAGAAGTTGGTGTGCGCGCCGGCGCCGTTCCAGTCGCCCTTCACCGGCTTCGGGTTCAGCGTCGCCGAGACGTTGAAGTCCTCCGCCGTGCGGTAGAGCAGCCAGCGGGCCACCCACAGCTGGTCGGCGACCTCCAGCGGGGCCAGCGGGCCCACCTGGAACTCCCACTGGCCCGGCATGACCTCGGCGTTGATGCCGGAGATGTCCAGCCCGGCCGCCAGGCAGTGGTCGAGGTGCTTCTCGACGATCTCGCGGCCGAAGATCTCGTCCGAGCCGACGCCGCAGTAGTAGCCGCCCTGCGCGGCCGGGAAGCCGCCGACCGGGAAGCCGAGCGGGCGCGCGCCGTCGAAGAAGGTGTACTCCTGCTCGATGCCGAAGATCGGCTCCTGCCCGGCGAACTTCTCCGCCACCGGACGCAGCAGCGCGCGGGTGTTCGACTCGTGCGGGGTCATGTCGATGTTCAGGACCTCGCACAGCACCAGGACGTCGTTCCCGCCGCGGATCGGGTCCGGGCAGGAGAAGACGGGCTGGAGCACGCGGTCCGAGGCGTGGCCCTCGGCCTGGTTGGTGCTGGAGCCGTCGAAGCCCCAGATCGGCAGCTCGGCACCGTCGGCGAGGACCTTCGTCTTGGAGCGGAGCTTGGCGGTCGGCTCGGTGCCGTCGATCCAGATGTACTCGGCCTTGTAGGTCACGGGGCCCTCGTCCTTCGGCTGCGGGTGCTGCGATGGGCGGCTGCGCTGCGCTGCGCACGCTGCGGTGATGACCGCAGCGTGCCAAGGCGCGATTTCCCGTCCGTTGCCCGGTTGTGAACCCCGTGTTACCGGGGGTCGGGGACCGCCCCGGGCCCGCGGCGGGGCACCGGGCCGGGCGTGCGGCACACTGTGCGAGTGAGCATTTCGTACGATTTGAACTCCGGCCGCCCGGACGGTGGCCGGCGACCCCTCGGCACCCGACCCCGCGTCGGCCTGCTGGGAACCGGTCCCTGGGCCGCCCGTACCCACGCACCCGCCCTCGCCGCGCACGCCGGCTCCGAGTTCGCCGGAGTGTGGGGCCGCCGCCCCGCCGCCGCGGCCGAACTCGCCGCCGCGCACGGCGTGAAGGTGTACGACTCGCCGGCGGCGCTCTTCGCGGACTGTGACGTCGTCGCCTTCGCGCTGCCGCCGGACGTCCAGGCCCCGCTCGCGGTCGAGGCCGCCGCGGCCGGCTGCCACCTGCTCCTCGACAAGCCGGTCGCCACCACGGTCGCGGGCGCCCGCGAGCTGGCCGGGGCAACAGCCCGGCACGGGGTCGCCAGCGTCGTCTTCCTCACCCTGCGGTTCGCCGAGCCCACCGCGGCCTGGGTGGCGGAGCAGGCCGCGCGGGACGGCTGGTTCACCGCCCGGGCGCACTGGTACGGAGCGGTCTACCCGCCGGACGGCACGAAGAGCCCGTACGCCGCCTCGCCGTGGCGGCAGCAGAAGGGCGGCCTGTGGGACGTCGGCCCGCACGCGCTGTCCGTCCTCCTCCCCGTCCTCGGCGACGTCACCGAACTGACGGCGGCCCGGGGGCCGGCGGACCTGGTCCACCTCACGCTGCGGCACGCCTCCGGCGCCTCCAGCACGGCCGCGCTGACGCTGAGCGCGCCCAAGGCCGCCTCCGGTGTGGGCGTCGAGCTGCGCGGGCTGCCCGGGATCGCCGCGCTGCCCGACTGGACCGACGTACCCGGCGCGTACGGTAGGGCGCTCGACGCCCTGCTCCACGCGGCCCGCACCGGCGAGCCGCACCCCTGCGACGCCGCCTTCGGACTGCGGCTGACCGAACTGCTGGCGCAGGCGGAGGAACAACTGGCTTAGCCGGGGCCCGTGTCGGGCGGCCGCCGGAAGAGGTCGCCCGGCACGCGTGTCGCCGTCCGTCGGCCGCCCGTCGGCTGCTACCCGGCGGCCGCCCGACGGGCCGTCACTTGATGAGGGCGTTGGCCACCACGATCGCCAGCCCGATCGCCGCGTCCGCCAGGCCGATCAGCAGCGCCGGGGCGAGCCGGTACCCGGTCCGCAGCGCGGCGAAGACGCCCCACGCGAACAGCAGCGCCGTGTTCAGGCCCAGCCCGACGGCCGTCGTGGCCGGTTCGCCCCAGCCGGCGAAGCCGGCCAGGCAGAGCAGGAGCACCGTCGGCAGCGAGGCCGCGACCATCGGCCACTCGTCGCGCAGTTCCCGCCCCAGCTGCTTCCAGCGGTGGGCGCCCCGGTGTTCCGGGGAGGCCGCCCCGTGCGAGGACATGTGGTGGGCGTAACCGTGCACCAGCGCGGCCGCGCCGACCGTCACCAGCACCCAGGCCGCGTCGTAGAACGGGGTGTAAGGGGTGCCCTCGTTCTGGAGGGCGGCCAGCAGTGCGCTGGACAGGATGGTTCCGTACACCCCTCCGAAGATCCACTCGGCCCCGCCGCGGGCCGCCGCCGTCCGGGTGCGCAGGACGGGGTCGAGCGCGGGTGGTGTAGCGGTCCGCGGCCGCGCGCCGGTCTCCGGCGCCGTGCCCGTCTCCGGCCGTGCGCCGGTCTCCAGGATGGTCTGGGGGGCCCGCTGGTCGTTCACGTCTTTCCTTCCGCTGCCGTCCCCCTGACCGCGGCAACGTTACGGGACCGCGGATGAGGGCGGCGTCAAGACGTGCTGCGGGCCATGGCCTCCTGGACGGCCTCGGGCGTGCGCGCGACCACCGCCGTGCCGTCGTCGGCGGTGATGATGGGTCGCTGGATCAGCTTGGGGTGCGCGGCGAGCGCGGCGATCCACCGGCCCCGGGACGCCTCGTCCCGCGCCCAGTCCTTGAGTCCGAGCTCCTTCGCGGCGGCCTCCGCGGTCCGCGTGATGTCCCACGGCTCCAGGCCGAGCCGGTCCAGCACGGCGCGGATCTCGTCCTCGGTCGGTACGTCCTCCAGGTAGCGGCGCACGGTGTACTCGGCGCCCTCCTCGTCGAGCAGGTGCAGCGCGCTGCGGCACTTGGAACAGGCGGGATTGATCCAGATCTCCATGCCGGAAACCGTACCTCTCCCCGCCCGCCGCGCCGTCGCCCGGACCCGGACGCGGACCAGGCCCCGATCCGGCCTCGGCCGCCCCCGCCCGCACCCTCCTCCACAACCGCCCGCCGGGCCCCAACCGGCCCTCGACCAGCGGTGATTGTCAGTGCCCCCCACTAAAATCGAAGCAGAAAGCCACCGTCCGACACCGCCCTTCGGGAGGCTGCCGATGACCGCTTCGACCCTTGTCCCCGTCAAGAAGAAGCCCCTGCCCGCCGGCCTGCCGCGCGAGTGGTACGAGAACCACAACCGCCGGCTCAAGGCCATGCGCCTTGCCATATCCCTGCTCGACGCGGGCACCTACGACGCGAAGCGCGCGACCAACCGGAAGATCCGCTCGATGGCGGTCCGTACCGGTATCCACCGCCCGTCCAACACCACCTGCCGGCTGGTCCGCTCACTCATGACCTGACGGTCCCGTCAGCGGCGGCCGTTGCCCCCGTCAACGGCCGTCGTTCCGGTTCCCGTTGTCGTGGTTGTCGCCGTAGTTGTCGCCGTGGTTGTCACCACGGTTGTCGTTGCGGTTGTCGTACCGGTTGTCATTGCGGTTGTCGTACCGGCTGTCGTACCGGTCGTCGTACCGGTTGTCGTTCCGGTTGCCGTGGTCGTCGTCCCAGCACCAACTGGGCCTGTCGTTCCAGTCGCGGTTGCAGCAGTCGTTCCACCAGCGCCAGTCGTTCACGTGCCGGCTGTCGTCGCACCTCTCCCACCGGTGGTTGGCCGGAGCGGTCGAGACGGAGCTGGCCGAAGCGCTGACGGCGGGCAGCAGAGCGAGCGAGACCGCGAAGGCCCCTGTGGCGATCCCCGCAACCATCCTGCGGCGCATGTCCATGCACCTCCGCACATGTATCGGTATGTCCGTTCTTTTCATCCCCCTTCTTCCACCCTCACTCTGACCCGCCGCCATGTCAAAGCGCGAAGGCCCCCGGCACCGCTCCGAAGAGCGGGGCCGGGGGCCGTTCGTCGAGCTCAGACCGGGTTCCCCATCAGTAGGAACCGGTCGTCCTAGATGTCGAAGTAGAGCTCGAACTCGTGCGGGTGCGGGCGCAGCTGGATCGGGGCGATCTCGTGCTGGCGCTTGTAGTCGATCCAGGTCTCGATCAGGTCGCTGGTGAAGACACCGCCGGCCTGGAGGTACTCGTTGTCGTTCTCCAGCGCGGTGAGCACCGCGTCGAGGGAGGTCGGGACCTGCGGGACGGCCGCGTGCTCGTCGGGGGCGAGCTCGTAGAGGTCCTTGTCGATCGGCTCCATCGGCTCGATCTTGTTCTTGACGCCGTCGAGGCCGGCCAGCAGGAGCGCCGAGAAGGCGAGGTACGGGTTGGACGACGGGTCCGGCGCGCGGAACTCGACGCGCTTGGCCTTCGGGTTCGAGCCGGTGATCGGGATGCGCATGGCCGCGGAGCGGTTGCGCTGCGAGTACACCATGTTGACCGGGGCCTCGAAGCCGGGCACCAGGCGGTGGTAGGAGTTCACCGTCGGGTTGGTGAAGGCGAGCAGCGACGGGGCGTGCTTGAGGATGCCGCCGATGTAGTAGCGGGCGGTGTCCGAGAGGCCCGCGTAGCCGGTCTCGTCGTAGAAGAGCGGCTCGCCGCCCTGCCACAGCGACTGGTGGACGTGCATGCCCGAGCCGTTGTCACCGAAGATCGGCTTCGGCATGAAGGTCGCGGTCTTGCCGTTGCGCCAGGCGACGTTCTTCACGATGTACTTGAAGAGCATCAGGTCGTCGGCCGCGGCGAGCAGCGTGTTGAACTTGTAGTTGATCTCGGCCTGGCCACCGGTGCCGACCTCGTGGTGCTGGCGCTCGACCTGCAGGCCCTGGCGGTCCAGCTCGAGGGAGATCTCGGCGCGCAGGTCGGCGAAGTGGTCGACCGGGGCGACCGGGAAGTAACCGCCCTTGTAGCGGACCTTGTAGCCGCGGTTGTTCTCCTCCTTGCCGGTGTTCCAGGCGCCGGCCTCGGAGTCGATGTGGTAGAAGCCCTCGTTCGCGGAGGTGGCGAAGCGCACCGAGTCGAACACGTAGAACTCGGCCTCGGGGCCGAAGTACGCGGTGTCGGCGATGCCGGTGGAGGCGAGGTAGGCCTCGGCCTTCTTCGCGATGTTGCGCGGGTCGCGGCTGTAGGCCTCGCCCGTGATCGGGTCGTGGATGAAGAAGTTGACGTTCAGCGTCTTGTCGCGGCGGAACGGGTCCAGGCGCGCGGTGGACAGGTCGGCGCGCAGCGCCATGTCCGACTCGTGGATGGCCTGGAAGCCGCGGATCGAGGAGCCGTCGAAGGCCAGCTCCTCGTTCGGGTCGAACGCCGCCGCCGGGATGCTGAAGTGCTGCATCACACCGGGCAGGTCGCAGAACCGGACATCAACGAACTTGATGTCGTTGTCCGCGATGTACTTCTTCGCGTCGTCGGCGTTCTGGAACATCCAACTCCTCCTACTCCCGACCCCCGGGGGAGGGGCGGGTTGCGTAGCTCGTGGTGCGTCAGTGCGGTGGCGCACGCTGACCCGACCATAAGCAGACGGGATTTCTCAAGCATGACCCATTTGTTTCGCACAAGTTAACCGGGGGACCGCCCGGTAACACGCGACGTCCTCGCTCGCGTACCCCGTCAGGTCGCATTCCATACCCCGTGAGGCCCTGAAGATCGCCCCGGAGCGACGGGTACCGTGGACGGGTGGACAACAGAGAAGCAATCGGATCGTGGCTCTCGGGACCCCGTGCGGCGGCCGAGGAGATGGGCGTCGACTTCGGGTACCGGGGGGAGCGCCTGGGGCTTCCGCAGGACGGTCCCGGCTCCGTCGCCCGGGTCGGGCGGCGCATGGCGGCGATCGTCGTCGACTGGGGCCTGTGCTCGCTGATCGCATTCAGGCTGATCGCCGACGGTGACGTGCAGAAGATGGGCAGCTGGCCGCTGCTGGTCTTCCTCGTGCTGAGCGTCCTGACCGTCGGCACCGTGGGGTTCACGCCCGGAAAGCGGATCGTGGGTCTGCGCGTCGTGGCCGAGGACGGCGGCCGGCTCGGCCTCCCCCGCGTGGTGCTGCGCAGCGTGCTGCTGGCCCTCTTCGTCCCGGCCCTGATCTGGGACCGCGACGGCCGCGGACTGCACGACCGGCTCGCGAAGGCCGTCCAGGTCCGGATCTGACCGCCCCGCCTCCGTCCCACCGCACCGTCGCCACATCTCACCGCTCGCCCCCTCGTCGTATACGGCTGTGGGGCCCGGGCCCCCCGGGCCCGGGCGCCCGACCGGGAGCACTCGGGGGGGGGGAGCCCCCACAGCACCGCGGCCGCCCCCGGCCCCCCCGGGCCCGCCCCCACCCCCCCCCCCGCCCCCACCACCCCCCGCCCCCCCCCTCGTCGTAGCGGGCGGGGCCCCGGCCACCGTGGGCCCGGGCCCCACAGCCGTATACGACGAGGGGGTGGTCAGCGCATCTTGCCGCGCGGCATCCGCGCGCCGCCGCGGCCCGGCAGCGGACCCTTCGGCAGCGGCATGTTGCTCATCAGGTCGCCCATCGCGCGCAGCCGGTCGTTGACCGTGGTGACCTGCGGGCCGGCCAGCACGCGCGGCAGCTTCAGCAGCGTGGTGCGGACCTTCTTGAGCGGGACCTCGCCCTCGCCCGTGCCCACGATGATGTCGTGGACCGGGATGTCGGGGAGGATGCGGTTCATCTTCTTCTTCTCGGCGGCGAGGAGGGTCTTGACCCGGTTCGGGTTGCCCTCCGCCACCAGAACGATGCCGGCCTTGCCCACCGCGCGGTGGACGATGTCCTGGTTGCGGTTCATCGCGACGGCCGGGGTGGTGGTCCAGCCTCGGCCCACGTTCTCCAGCACCGCCGCGGCGGCTCCCGGCTGGCCCTCCATCTGCCCGAAGGCGGCCTTCTCCGCGCGTCGGCCGAAGATGATCGCCATGGCCAGGAAGGCGACCAGGAAGCCCAGGATGCCCAGGTAGACCGGGTGGTCGATCAGGAAGCCGATGCCGAGGAAGACACCGAAGGTGATGATGCCCACGCCCGCGACGATCAGACCGACCTTCGGGTCGGCCTTGCGGGTCATCTTGTACGTCAGTGCGATCTGCTTGAGTCGCCCGGGGTTCGCAGTCGCTGCTGCGTTTTCCTTCCTCGCCATAAACCGAAGTTTACGTGTCCTACGGCAGACGGGTAGCCACGGCCTCGAGCGCGTGCTCGGTTTCGACCCGGTCGCTCGCGCGGCGGCGGTCCTCCAGGACCGCGGTCCAGGCGTTGCGGCGGGCGGTCCGCATGAGGAGCGACTCGATCGCGTGGAGCGCGTCCTTGACGGTCGGGATGGCGGTGGCGCGTACGGGCGCGGCCTGCATGGTGACGATCCCTTCGTGGTGGCGCTCTGAACGTGGTGTGTGCGGTGCGTGGAGCCATCGTCACTGATTGGTGTTACCAGTGCGTGACCCGGCGGTCAAACAGTGATGAAACCTTGATGGTGCGGGTGGGGCGCATGAGGCTGATGTGACTCTTGGTGACCGCTCGCGTGCGGCGGTGTGCGCCATTCCACAAGCGGGACGCCCGCCCCTGGAGGGCTCTCGGCGAGCCGGTCGGGCCCCGTCGGGGACACCGGCCGGGGACGGGCCGGGGACACCGGTCGGGGACACCGGTCAGGGAACGACGAAGCGGCCCGCAGGGGTTCCCTGCGGGCCGCTTCGTCGGTCACGTCCGGTCGCCGGTCAGGCGTTCGCGCGCTTGTCCATCGCCTGCTGGTACAGGCGGCCGGCGCGGTACGAGGACCGGACCAGCGGGCCGGACATCACGCCGGAGAAGCCGATCTCCTCGGCCTCCTTCGCCAGCTCGACGAACTCGTCCGGCTTCACCCAGCGCTCCACGGGGTGGTGCCGCGGCGTGGGCCGCAGGTACTGGGTGATGGTGATGAGCTCGGTGCCGGCCTCGTGCAGGTCGCGCAGCGCCTGGCTGATCTCCTCGCGCTCCTCGCCCATGCCGAGGATGAGGTTCGACTTGGTGACCAGGCCGTACGCGCGCGCCTTGGTGATGACCTCCAGCGAGCGCTCGTACCGGAAGCCCGGCCGGATGCGGCGGAAGATCCGCGGCACGGTCTCGACGTTGTGCGCGAAGACCTCGGGGCGGGAGGCGAAGACCTCCTCCAGCAGCTCCGGCACCGCGTTGAAGTCGGGGGCCAGCAGCTCGACCTTGGTGTGGCCGGCCTCGCGACCGGCGGTCTGCTGGTGGATCTGGCGCACGGTCTCGGCGTACAGCCAGGCGCCGCCGTCCTCGAGGTCGTCGCGGGCGACGCCGGTGATGGTGGCGTAGTTCAGGTCCATCGTGACGACGGACTCGCCGACGCGGCGCGGCTCGTCGCGGTCGAGGGCCTCGGGCTTGCCCGTGTCGATCTGGCAGAAGTCACAGCGCCGCGTGCACTGGTCGCCGCCGATGAGGAAGGTGGCCTCGCGGTCCTCCCAGCATTCGTAGATGTTCGGACAGCCGGCCTCCTGGCACACGGTGTGCAGGCCCTCGCTCTTCACGAGGCTCTGCATCGCCTTGTACTCGGGACCCATCTTCGCCCGGGTCTTGATCCACTCGGGCTTGCGCTCGATGGGGGTCTGGGCGTTACGGACCTCGAGGCGCAGCATCTTGCGTCCGTCGGGTGCGACTGCGGACACGACCGGCTCCCTGTGACTTTTGATTCCTCGGCGCCCACCAGGGTACGCCCGTTATTCGTACGCTCTTACGTCCGGCCAACCTGAGACTGCGCGGAGGCATTCCCGAGTCG
Source organism: Streptomyces sp. NPDC093225 (assembly GCF_044753805.1). Lineage (NCBI taxonomy): Bacteria > Bacillati > Actinomycetota > Actinomycetes > Kitasatosporales > Streptomycetaceae > Streptomyces > Streptomyces sp. NPDC093225. Next base: position 78,761 of record NZ_JBIVNX010000022.1, on the reverse strand, counting down.
GGCGGGGGACCGGCCTACCCGTCGGTAGGTCCGGCCGGGTCAGGCCGGGGTCGCCGCGGGGGCCGGGGCGGCCGCGGGCTCCGCGGAGGCCCGTGCGGCCGGGTGCGGCACCTCTCTCGGGGCCAGCGTCGCGTCCGCCATCACCTCCGCCAGGTGGCGTTCGGCCACCGGCAGGACGTCGGCGATGGTGATCTCCTTGCCCAGTTCCTCCGAGAGCGACGTCACACCGGCGTCGCGGATCCCGCACGGGATGATCCGGTCGAACCAGGTGGCGTCGGGGTTCACGTTGAGCGCGAAGCCGTGCATCGTGACGCCCTTCGCGACCCGGATGCCGATGGCGGCGAGCTTGCGGTCCTCGCGGCGCTGGCCGGCGTTGGAGGGGGCGTACTCGGGGCCGTTCAGCCGCGGGTCGAACTCCTCGTCCGTCAGCCGCGGGTCGAAGTCCAGCTTCAGGCCGCCCAGCGCCGGCCGCTGCTCCACCGGGTCGCCCAGCACCCACACGCCCGACCGGCCCTCGACGCGGGTGGTCTCCAGGCCGAACTCGGCGGCGGTGCGGATGAGGGCCTCTTCGAGGCGGCGCACGTGGGCGACCACGTCCACGGGGCGCGGCAGCTTCATGATCGGGTAGCCGACCAGCTGGCCCGGCCCGTGCCAGGTGATCTTCCCGCCGCGGTCGACGTCGATGACGGGGGTGCCGTCCAGCGGGCGCTCGCTGTCCGCCGTGCGGCGGCCGGCGGTGTAGACCGGCGGGTGCTCCACCAGCAGGCAGGTGTCGTCGATCTCGTCCGCGAAGCGGGCGGCGTGGACCCGGCGCTGCTCCTCCCACGCCTCGGTGTACTCGACGGACTCCGAACCGAAGCCCAGACGGACAAACCGCAGATCAGCCACCGCAGCGCCTCCTCGTTGAAACGGCTGTGCGTGCATACCGCACCCACCCAGGGTACGGCGGGCCCTCGCGGGGGCCCGGGGCGGGCTGCCGGGGGCCGGGGCGGGCTGCCCGAGGTCAGGGGGCGGTCGCCGGGGCCGGCTGTCGGGGGTCAGGGGCCGATCGCCGGGGCCGGCTCCGCGAGCTCCGGCGGGAGCTGCGGCCTGCGCCGCCGACCGCGCGGGAAGTCGGGGTCCTCCTCGGCCCGGGGCAGCGCCCGGTGCCCCTCCGAGTGGTCGTTCACCCAACCGCACACGCCGCACGCGTAGCGCCCGTCCAACCCGGCGATCAGGGTCCCGCACCGGCGGCACTCCGCCTCGGTGATCTCCGGGGCCGACGGTGCGTGGACGGGGTCGTGCGGGTTCATGCCCGGCAGCGTACGCAAGGGCGTAGGGGTGATCCGTAAAGGGGCGGGCGAGTTCTTCGCACGATCGGATGAATGTGGGGCAGAGCGGGCGGGAAAGGCCGAGATGGCCGCTACATTCACGCCGTTCACAGGGCCGGGCAGTGGCCGCAGAGGACCGGGCAGCAGCGGTCCGGAAGTCAGGAGACCGTGGAGCCGATGACGGAACGACCCCCGCAGCGCGTCCCCAACCGGCAGCTCGCGGCCCTGATCGCGGAAGCGGGCTTCTCCAATGCCGGGCTGGCCCGCAGGGTCGACCAGCTCGGCCTGGAACACGGCCTCGACCTGCGGTACGACAAGACGTCCGTGACCCGGTGGCTGCGCGGGCAGCAGCCGCGCGGCACCACCCCCGCGCTGATCGCGGAGGTCTTCACGCGGCGCCTCGGCCGCCGGCTCTCCGCCCAGGACCTCGGCCTCGACGCCTGCGCCCCGGTCTACGCGGGCCTGGAGTTCGCGGCCACGCCCGAGGAGGCCGTGGACATCGCGAGCGGGCTGTGGCGCAAGGACTCCGGAAGCCACGCCGAACTGCGCAAGATCGCCTTCACGCCGGCCGGCCTGGTCGTCCCCAGCCGGGACTGGCTCATCGGCCGCCCCGACGAGCGGGTGGGCCGCGGTGAGTCGGCCGTCGCGCGCGTGCCCGGCCAGGGCCGCTTCACCGTGCCCCGGCAGCGGGCCGTCGACCGCGGGCCCGGGCAGCGCGTGACCGGCGGCGACATCGCCGCGCTGCGCTCGGTGGGCGAGCTGTTCCGGACGCTGGACCAGGCCTACGGCGGCGGGCACGCCCGCCAGGCGCTGGTGCGCTACCTCGAGCACGAGGCTGAGCCGATGCTGCGCGGCACCTACGGGGAGGCCACCGGGCGGCGGCTGTTCGCGGCCGCCGCCGACCTGACCCGGCTCGCGGGCTGGACCTCGTACGACATCGCCGCGCACGGGCTGGCCCAGCGGTACTTCGTGCAGGCGCTGCGGCTCGCGCAGGCCGCGGGGGACCGGCCGTACGGGTCGTACGTCCTGGTCACGATGAGCCGGCAGGCGGTCTACCTCGGGCACGGCCGGGAGGCGGTCCAGCTCGCCCGGGTGGCGCAGCAGGGCGTGGGCACCGGCGCCCCGCCGGTGGTGCAGGCGCTGCTGCACGCGGCGGAGGCGCGCGGGCACGGGGTGCTCGGCGAGGTGCGGGCGTGCACGGCGTCGCTGGTGCGGGCCGAGCGGACGCTGGGGGCGGCGCGGCCGGGGGACGACGTGCCGCACTGGGCGCGGTTCTTCGACGAGGCGCAGCTGGCGGACGAGTTCGCGCACGCGCACCGGGACCTCCAGCAGTACCGGGCCGCGGCGCAGCACGCCGAGCGATCCCTCCAGCTGCGCGCCCCCGGCTACGCGCGCTCCCGGCTGTTCTGCCGCGTGGTGCTGGCCTCGGCGCGGTTGGGGCTGGGCGAGCTGGACCAGGCGTGTGCGCTGGGGGCGGAGGCTGCGCAGCAGGCCACGGAGATGCGGTCGGTGCGGGCGGTGGAGTACGTCCGCGACTTCGAGCGGCGGCTGGAGCCGTACCGGGATGCCGCCGCCGTCCGCACGTACCGCGACCGGGTCGCGTCCTTGCCGTAGCGGGTGGGTGGGGTGGGGCTTGGAGTCCTGTCGGTCCGGTCCGGTCCGGTCCGGTTCGGTCTGGGTCCGGTCCGGCCTCGGGCCGGTGGGCCCTGCGGGGCGATGTCCCCTCCCCGCCCCTTCCCGAAACCGTGGCTTGCGACCACGGACGCCGCCCTGCCGGGCTCCGCCCGGGAACCCTGGCGCTGCGCGCCGGGTGCGCTCAAACGCCGCGCGGGCTGGATGTGCCGGTCTCGACAGTTCTGGCGTGCGGGTTGGGTGTGCCTGTTCCGGCGGTTCCAGCCTCGCCGGCGTTTGAGGCGCGGGGTCTGGGGCGGAGCCCCAGGAAGGCCGGCGCGGAGCGCCGGGTGGGGCCGGGGCGGAGCCCCGGGGAACGGGGAAGGGCGGGTAGGGGAAACCGCCCCGCAGGGCCGCGGGGGGGGGGGCCCGGCCGGGGGGGGGGGCCCCCCCGCCCCCCCCCCCCCCCCCCCCCCCCCCCCCCCCCCCCCCCCCCCCCCCCCCGCGCCCCCCCCCCCCCCCCCCCCCCCCCCCCCCCGCGGCCCTGGCCGGCAAGGCCGGGCCGGGACCGGGGGCGGGGCTCAGGCGGCCGCAGGCAGCGGCACCGGCGGCTCCGCAGCCGGCACCCCGAAGTCGCGCAGGACCGACTGCACCGCACGCCGGGCCGAGAACAGGGCCCCCTGGACCGTGTTCGTGTCCCGGTGGTCGCCGCACACGTACAGACCCGACAGCACCCGCACCGGCCGCCGCAGATCGTGCGGCGGCGGCATCGCCGGCACCGCCTCCCGCGTGTGGTGCACCGCCAGCGGTTCCCACAGGGCCGCGTCCGGCCCGTACAGGAACGCCAGGTGCGCCCGGACCACCGACTCGGCGGGCGGCCGCCCGAGCACCGTGGAGGAGACCAGCGCCCGCCCGGCGGGCGCCCGCCGCGGGTCGACGGCGGACATGACGGCCGAGTGCGCCACGGGACCGCGCCCGTCGCCCTCCAGCAGCAGCGACGCGTCCAGCGGCGCCACCGTCCCCGCCGGCACCGTGTGATGGAACACGCTGAGCTCGTGGAACTCCGGCACCCGCAGCCCCGGCAGCAGTTCCGCGGCCGCCCGCGCCCCCGTCGCCAGCAGTACCGCCCGGCACCGGAAGTCGCCGTGGTCGGCGGTCCGCACCACGCTCGTCGACACGGACCGCACCCGCACCCCGGTGCGCAGCGTGCCGGGCGGCAGCCCCGCCGCCAGCAGGTCGGGCAGGGCGGCCGCGCCGCCCTCGGGCACGGCCAGCCGCCCGCGTGCGAAGCCGCGCAGCGCCAGGTCCGCGCACCGGCTGGACGTACCGAGCTCGGCGTCGCTGAGGAGCGTGGCGAGCAGGGGCCTGAGCACCCCCGAGAAGGGGCGCGGCAGGGCCGCGAGGGCGGTCCGCTCGGGCCGCGCCAACAGCCGGTCCACGGGTACGGCGGCCAGCCGGGCCAGCGCCGCGTTCAGGAACGAGCCGCTGGCCAGGGCGCGTGCGGCCGTGCGCGTGCCGCCGACCCGCTGCTGCCGGCCGCCCTCCCCGCAGACCAGGACGCCTGGGGCGAACGGCCGCAGGACGAGGCCGGTCAGACCCGGAGTGCGGCTGAGCTCCGGGTACGAGGTGTTGAGCAACTGGCCGATCCGGTCGAGCCGGAAGCCGTCGACGGTCTCGGTGGCCATCCGGCCGCCCGCTCCGTCCGCCGCTTCCAGCACGGTGACGTTGACTCCGGCGCCGATGAGGTGGTGCGCGGCCGCGAGTCCGGAGACTCCCGCTCCCACGATGACGACGTCCGCGTGATGTGCGCTGCTGAGCACGTGCCCCTCCCCGAGGTCGGCGCGGCTGGTGTGGGGATCCTCCTTCCCCCAACGGGCTCCACCAGAACCCGAGTCCGGCACGAGAGTGGGCGCAAGTCCGGTCGCATACGGTCGCACGCCGGTCGCACAGCGGTCGTATTCGGTCGTCTGTGGGCGTGCGGGGTGGCTGGTACTGGTGGGGTCGGGCGCGGGGTGGGTGGGGGTCTCGTGCGGCTTCGGGTGGGGGTAGGGGTGGGGGTCTGGTGCGGCTTCGAGGCGGGCCGGTGTGGGGGCTGGGCGTGGGGTCAGGCGGGGTGGGCGGATTGGTGGGTGGGCGGATTGGTGGGTGAGTGGGTGGCGGGCGCGGGGCGGGTCAGCGCCGGCTGTGCTCGGCGGCGTTCTCGTCGAGTGCTGCCCGTAGGGCGGACTCGATCGTCCCGTCCGCGAACGCGAAGCCGGCGGCCACCAGCCGCTTGGGCACCGCCCGCTGACTGCCCAACACGTCCTGGGCGAGCTCGCCCAGGACGAGCCGCAGCGCGAACTCGGGTACCGCGCACACCGTCGGGCGGTGCAGCACGTGCCCCATGGCCTCCGTCACCTCGCGGTTGGTGGCCGGCAGCGGCCCGGTCAGGTTCACGGGCCCGGCCAGCGCGGAGTCCTCGATCAGGAAGCGCAGCGCCGCGATGTGGTCGCGCAGCGAGATCCAGCTCCAGTACTGGCGCCCACCTCCCAACCGTCCGCCCAGCCCCAGCCGGAACAGCGGCCACATCCGGCCCCAAGCCCCGCCGGAGCCCGACACCACCAGGCCGTTGCGGGCCAGGACGGTCCGCACGCCGGCCGCCGCGGCCGGTGCCGTGGCCGCCTCCCATTCCGCGCACACGGTGGGCAGGAAGCCCGTCCCCGCAGGGGACTCCTCGTCCAGGACCCGGTCGCCGCCGTCGCCGTAGTAGCCGACGCCCGAGGCGCTGACCAGCACGCGCGGCGGGTCGGGCAGCGAGGCGATGGCCTCGGCGATGGTGCGGGTGCCCAGGACGCGGCTGTCGCGGATCTCCTTCTTGTACGCGTCCGTCCACCGGTGGTCCCCGATCCCGGCGCCCGCCAGGTGCACCACCGCGTCGCAGTCGGCCAGGCCGGGCTCGGCGACGTAACCGCGCTTGGGGTCCCACGTCAGTTCGTCGGGAGCGGCGGGCGGCCTGCGCACCAACCGCACCACCTCGTGCCCGTCCGCCCGCAGGGAGCGCACCAGCGCCTTACCGATGAGCCCGGTCGAACCGGTGACAGCGATCCGCATGCCCGCATCCTGCCCCAGTCGGGGGGTCTCGCGGAGGGTCGGGGGCGCCGGGGTGTCGCGGGGGTGGGGGAGGGCGTGAGGGGGAGGGCGTGGGGGCTTCGGGGTGGGGGCCGGTGTGGGGGGTGGGCTCGCTTCGGGTGTGGGTCCCGTGGTGTGTGGGTCCCCTCGGTGCTTGACAGGGGTGGCCTGCAGGCCCTGCGGCAGGCCCACCCCGAGGGCTTCGGGGCTTCGCCCGGGCCTGCGGCCCCCTCGGCCCGGGCCTGCCTCCGGACCAGCCTGCCACCCCTGTCCTGCGCCTCCCCCACACACCACGGGACCCACCAGCCACCGCCAAGGATTCGGCTGCCTGGGTGGAGGGAGGGGGGTCGGGTGGGTGCCGTACAGCTCGGGATTCCCTCGGCGTTGGCGAAGGAGTTCGGCCCGGTCGGGTGGCCGGGGGAGGCAGCCTGGCCAGGTGGCCAGGTCAACTGGTCGGATCGGGTGGTCGGTCAGGTGGCCCGGGCGGGCCGTACGGTCGACAGTGGTCCTGTGACAGAACCCAGCCCGGCCGGTGCGGGGTCGGCGGAGGCGGAGTCCGGCGAGCCGCACCACCCCGACGGGATGAGCACCCGGCTCAACTGGCTGCGGGCGGGGGTGCTCGGCGCCAACGACGGGATCATCTCCACCGCGGGCCTCGTCGTGGGCGTGGCCGGCACCACGACGTCCCGCTCGTCGCTCCTGGCCGCCGGGGTCGCCGGGCTGCTGGCCGGGTCCCTGTCGATGGCGGCCGGCGAGTACGTCTCGGTCAGCTCGCAGCGCGACTCCGAGCGGGCCGCGCTCGACACCGAGCGGCGCGAGCTCGCCGAGGACCCGGAGGCCGAGCTCGACGAGTTGACCGGGCTGTTGGCCGCCCGGGGGCTGAGCCGGGACGTGGCGCGCGAGGCGGCCGTCCAGCTCAGCGAGCGCGACGCGCTGCGTGCGCACGCCCGCGTGGAGCTCGGGATCGAGCCGGACGAGCTGGCCAACCCCTGGCACGCCGCCCTCGCCAGCCTCGTGGCCTTCACGGTCGGGGCGCTGCTGCCGCTGCTCGCGATCCTGCTGCCGGGCCCCGACCAGCGGGTGCCGGTGACGTTCGGGGCCGTGCTCGTCGCGCTGGTGGTCTGCGGCCAGGTGAGCTCACGGCTCGGCGGCGCGCCGTCCGCGCGGGCGGTGGTGCGCAACGTGGCGGGCGGCGCCCTCGCGATGACCGTCACGTACGCGGTCGGCCGCCTCCTCGACGTCGCCGGTGCCTGAGTCCCGCCCGTCCGCTCCCCGGGTCAGGTCGCGTACGTCGTACGGCCCAGTGGCCGCTGCCGCCGTGGACGCCGTACCCGGCCTGCGGCGCGCGCCCCGCGGATCGGCCGGCACCCTCCGGCCGCGCGGCCGCGCGGGGCGGTCCAGCGGCGCGGTCGGAGTGCGGGCGGGGCGCGGGCGTACGAGGGTGAAGGGGTGAGACCGCGCCGACGTCGGGAGGCGGAGCCCGGCTGGCTCCGGGGCGCGCCGCCGCCCCGGTGGGCCCGGATCGCGCCCGCCGTGGCCCTGGTGGTGCTGTCCCTGCTCCAGCACGTCACCCCGGCCAACATCGAGCTCGGCTACTTCCTGGCGGGTCTGCCGCCGGTGGCGGCCTTCTCGTACGGCGCGATGGGCACGTCCGTGTTCGCGGGCCTCGTGCTGGTGCTGCTGGGCGTGTCCAGCCTCGGCGTCGGCAAGGCCCGGGGCACCGACATCGTGACCGTGGCGCTGGTGGGGCTCCTGAGCGTGGTGATCGCGTGGGTGCGCCGGCGGCGGGACGCGCAGCTCGTGTCCGTGCGCACGGTCGCCGAGGCGGCCCAGCTGGCGGTGCTCCCGCCGGTGCCGGAGCGGGTGGGGGACGTGCGGTGCACGGGTCTGTACCGGGCCGCGCAGCGGGGCACGCTGGTGGGCGGCGACCTGTTCGACGTGCGGGCCGGTCCGTACGGCGTACGCGCCGTCGTCGGCGACGTGCAGGGCCACGGGCTCGCCGCGGTGGGCACGGTGGCGGCGCTGCTGGGGGCGTTCCGGGAGGGGGCGCTGGACGACGCCGGGCTGGCGGCCGTGGCGGAACGACTGGACCGGCGGCTCGTGGAGGACGCGGCCGGGATCGAGAACGGCGAGCTGTTCGCGACGGCGGCCCTGCTGGAGTTCCCGCCGGGACGGGACCTGGTCCGCATCGTGTCGTGCGGGCACCCGCCGGTGCTCCGGCTGCGCGCGGACACCGTCTCGGTGGTGCCGGCGGAGCCGGCGCCGCCGTTGGGGCTGGGGCTCGCGGGGCTGGCGACCCCGTCCGTGGCGGAGGCGGTGCTGGCACCGGGGGACCGGCTCTTCATCCACACCGACGGGGTGACGGAGGCCCGGGACACGAAGGGGGACTTCTACCCCCTGTACGAGCGCCTGGCGGCCCTCTCGGACGCGCCGGACCTCGTCGCGGCGGTATGGCACGACCTGATCGACTTCACGCAGGGGCCGGGGGACGACGTGGCGATCCTGCTGCTGTCCCGCGACTCCTGAGCGGGCCTACGCCCCGGTCACCAGCGGCATCGACGCCGTCAGCGTGCGCAGGCAGCGGACCGCGGTCTCGGCGGGGGAGCCGGGACCGGCGACGGGTGCGTCGGTGGCGGCCCAGACCTCGAGGGCGACCCGGATCGCGTCCGTGGCGGCCGCGGCGAGGAGCCGTACGTCCAGCGGGTCGGCGTCCTCGCCGGCTAGCCGCGCCAGCACCGGCACCAGCCGGTCCTCGGACTCCTGGTTCACCCGGAACCAGACCGCCCGCAGCGCGGGGTCCTCCTCCGCGGCGCGCAGCAGCCCGCGCGTCCACTCCAGGCCCTCCTCGCCGCCCGGCAGGCTCAGGGCGCCCCGCACCGCCCGCTCTATGGCGGGCCCGAGGGCCACCCCCGGCTCCTCCGCCGCCAGCAGGGCCCGCCACTCGTCGCCACCGCCGGCGAGCAGCGGCGCGACGGCGTCCTGCTTGCTGCGGAAGTACCGGTAGAAGGTGCGCAGGGCCACCCCCGCCCGGCGCGCGATGTCCTCGGCGGTGGTGCCGTCCGGGCCGTGCTCGGCGAACAGCGCGCACGCGGCCCGCGCGATGTCGAGCTGGGTGGCCGCCTTGCGGCGCTCCGTGAGGGACTGACCGGGACCCGGGACGGGGGAGTAGGGGCGAGGCGAGTTCACATCCGCAGCGTACGCCAGTCCGGCAGCGAAGTGCATGAATTGTCAAGATGGCAAAGTGTGTCATTCGGGCGTACGCTGGCCAGGGCCGGCCGGGACCGGGAGTCCCCGGCACCCGCATCCGGCCCCTGCGTCACCCCGAACCCCTTACCCCCGTGGAGAAGACGGCAATGCAGCGTTACGAAGGACGGCGCGTCCTCATCACCGGCGGCGGCTCCGGCATCGGCCAGGCCACCGTGCACCGGATCCTCGCGGAGGGCGGTCGCGTCGTGGCCGTCGACGTCAACGAGGCCGGCCTGAAGGCCACCGCCGAACGGGCCGCCGCCGACGGCACGGGCGAGCGCCTGACCACCGCCGTCCTCGACATCTCCGACGAGGCCGCCGTCCGCGCGGGCGTGGCCGCCGCCGCGGAGACCCTCGGCGGGCTCGACGTCCTCGTCAACGCCGCCGGCATCCTGCGCTCCGAGCACACCCACAAGACCACGCTGGAGCTCTGGAACAAGATCGTCTCGGTGAACCTCACCGGCACGTTCCTGATGGTCCGCGAGGCCCTCCCCGCCCTCCTGGCGGGCGACAAGCCGGTCATCGTCAACTTCAGCTCGACCTCGGCCTCGTTCGCCCACCCCTACATGTCCGCGTACGCGGCCACCAAGGGCGGCATCCAGGCGATGACCCACTCGCTCGCCGCGGAGTACAGCAAGCAGGGCCTGCGCGCCGTGAGCGTCGCGCCCGGCTCGATCGCCAGCGACATGACCAGCGGCACCGGCCCGGGCCTCCCCGAGGACACCGACTGGAGCCTGTTCGCCAAGCTGGCCCCGGCCATCGGCCAGGGCTTCGCCGGCCCGGAGACCGTGGCCGGCGTCGTCGCCATGCTCGGCTCGGAGGACGGCGCCTTCATCACGGGCACCGAGATCCGCATCGACGGCGGCACCCACTACTGATCCGTCACACGCCGGCCTGGTGGTGCCACCTCGGCCCGGCTCCCCCCGGCCGCCCGGAGGCCGTACCCCGGACCGCCGGTGGGGGCAGTCGGCCGTGACGGTGATGGCGAGTCGGGCCCGTCCCCGGTGGCGTTCCAGAGCCGGGCCCGCTGCCGTGATGGCGTGTGAGTCGCGCCAGGCCCCCGTAACGGCCTACGAGTCGGGGCCCGACCCCCGTACGGCCCACGAGTCGGGGCCCGACCCCCGTGACGGTATCCGGAACGCAGGCCCCCCTCCCGCGACGGAGTCGGGCCCGCCGCCCCGCCGCCCAGCCCCTCAACCCCGTGTGGTGTGTGGGGGAGGTGCTTGAGGCGGTATGGCAGGCTGGTCCGGAGGCAGGCCCGGGCCTGGGGTGGCCGCAGGCCAGGGCCGAAGGCCCCGAAGCCCCAGGGGTGGGCCTGCCGCAGGGCCTGCAGGCCATACCGGGTCAAGCGCCGGGGGACCCACACACCACAGGGTGGAGGCTCCCGTGCCCCCGCCCAGCGGCTCCGCTTCCGTACCCCACTCCCAGCGCTCAGCCACCCAGACGCTCAGCCACTCAACGCTCAGCCACCCAGACGCTCAGCCACCCAGACGCTCAGCCCCCAGACGCTCAGCCGCCCCCCCACTAACTCACCCACCCCCCGCCTCACTCCACCTCCCGGAACCTCCGCCACAGCCGCGGGTAGCGGTCCACCAGGAGCGACTCGTCCTCGAAGTCCACCGGCGTGCCCTCCGGCTCCGCCGCCTGCTGCGGGATGCCGAGGTCCGGGGCCACGACACCGGTCAGCTGCTCGTACGCCTCGTCGGCGGCGTACCCGAGGTCCTCGCCGTCCCCGTCGATCTCCTCGTCGAACTCGCCCAGCAGCTCCGCCAGCCGGTCCGGCTCGTGCACCCCGCCCTCGAAGACCTCCCGCCCCTGCCCGATCAGCCAGCACCGGAAGTAGTCGAAGGCGTCGTCGCTCGCCCCGTCCAGCAGCACCCAGGCCGCGCCCCACAACTCCCACGTGTAGGCCCGGCTGTACCGGGACTCGAAGTGCCGGGCGAAGTCCAGCACGGAGTCCGGGTCGAGCTGCAGCAGCCGCTCGACCAGCAGGTCCGCATGCTCCTCCGGGTCGCCCTCGGCGGCCTCTCGGGTGCTGTCGACGATCTCCCAGAACTCCGTCTCGTCCATCACGCGTCCAGCATCACGGCAACGTCTGCCCCACGCCACCGCGCGATCCGTGGCAGGGTCGCGGCATGACCGAAGGCAGCACACCGTCCGGAGCACCGCGCACGGCCGCCCTCGCCGGCCGGATCGCCCTCGTCGCCGGGGCCACCCGAGGAGCCGGCCGCGCCATCGCCGTGCAGCTCGGCGCCGCCGGCGCCACCGTCTACGTCACCGGCCGCACCACCCGCACGGGGGTCAGCGAGGTCGGCCGCACCACGGAGACCATCGAGGAGACCGCCGAGCTGGTGACGGCCGCCGGCGGGACCGGCATCGCGCTACCGGCCGACCACCTCGACCCCGAGCAGGTGCGGGCGGTCGTCGAGCAGATCGACACCCAGCAGGGACGGCTCGACGTCCTCGTCAACGACCTGTGGGGCGGTGAGCACCTGGTCGTCTTCGGGAAGAAGATGTGGGAGACCGAGCTCGACCGCGGCCTGCGGATGCTCGAACTGGGCGTGAAGAGCCACGTCATCACCAGCTGGCACGCCCTGCCGCTGCTGATCCGGAACCCGGGCGGACTGGTCGTGGAGATCACCGACGGCACCGCCGCCACCAACCGGCGCTTCCGCGAGAACTTCTTCTACGACCTCGCCAAGAACGGCCCGATCCGGATGGCCGCCAACCTCGCCCACGACCTCGAGGGCACCGGCTGCACCGCCGTCTCGCTCACCCCCGGATGGCTGCGTTCCGAGCAGATGCTCGAGCACTTCGGCGTCACCGAGGCCAATTGGCGCGATGCCACCGCCGAGGTGCCGGACTTCGCCGTTTCCGAGACGCCGCTGTACATCGCCAGGGCGGTGGCCGCCCTGGCCGCCGACCCGGACGTGCACCGCTGGAACGGCCGCTCCCTCTCCAGCGGCGAGCTCGCCAGGGAGTACGGGTTCACCGATGCGGACGGCAGCCGTCCGGACGCCTGGGCCTACATCGAGGAGGTCCGCCACGGCGGCGCAGACCGCACCCCCGACGACTACCGCTGACGCAAAAACGGAACGGGCGGGGGGGCCCCCCCCCCGGGGGGGCCCCCCGCGGGGGCGGGGGGGCGGACCAGGGCCCCGGGCCCCGGCCCCCCGCCCCCCCCCCCAAGACCCACCAACAACACCCCACACACCAACCCCA
>NZ_JBIVNX010000022.1:0-66254 GCF_044753805.1 Streptomyces sp. NPDC093225 | reverse complement strand
CCAACGCCGCGGCCCCCCCCCCCCCCCCCCCCACCCCCCCCCCCCCCCCCCCCCCCCCCACCCAACCCCGGGCCGGGGGGCCCCCCCCCCCGGGGGCCCCCCCCGCCCGTGTCATCGCGATGTCATCGCAAGGCCCGAGGCCCGAGGCCCGAGGACCAAGGACCAAGGACCAAGGACCAAGGACCAAGGACCAAGGCCTAAAGCCCTACAGCCCTACAGCCCGTAGCGCTCCCGCGCCTCCTTGACCGCCGAGGCCGGGACCTCGCCGCGGCGGGCGAGCTGGGCCAGGGTGGCGACCACGATGGACTGCGGGTCGACGCCGAAGTGGCGGCGGGCGCCCTCGCGGGTGTCGGAGAGACCGAAGCCGTCCGTGCCCAGCGAGGTGTAGTCCTGCGGGACCCACTGGCTGATCTGGTCCGGTACCTGGCGCATCCAGTCGGAGACCGCCAGCACCGGGCCCGGAGCACCCTCCAGCACGCGGGTGACGTACGGGGTGCGCTCCTCGCCGCGCAGCAGCGCCTCGTCGCACTCCAGCGCCTCGCGGCGCAGCTCGCCCCACGAGGTCGCGGACCACACGTCGGCGGAGACGTTCCAGTCGGCGGCCAGGAGCTTCTGCGCCTCCAGGATCCAGTGGATCGCCGTGCCCGAGGCCATCAGCTGGACCTTCGGCGCGTCCGCGGCCGGGGCCGCCTCGCCGAGGTCGGCCGCCGTGTTGAAGCGGTACAGGCCCTTGACGATGCCTTCCTCGACACCCTCGGGCATGGCCGGCTGCGGCTTCGGCTCGTTGTAGACCGTGAGGTAGTAGAAGACGTCCTCGGGGTTCTCGCCGTACATGCGGTTCAGACCGTCCTTGACGATCACCGCGATCTCGTACGCGAAGGCCGGGTCGTAGTTGAGCGAGGCCGGGTTGGTGGCCGCGATCAGGTGCGAGTGGCCGTCGGCGTGCTGCAGGCCCTCACCGGTCAGCGTGGTGCGGCCGGCGGTGGCGCCCACGATGAAGCCCTTGCCGAGCTGGTCGGCGAGCTGCCACATCTGGTCGCCGGTCCGCTGCCAGCCGAACATCGAGTAGAAGATGTAGAACGGGATCATCGTCTCGCCGTGCGTCGAGTACGACGTGGCGGCGGCGATGAAGTCGGCCATGGCGCCGGCCTCGGTGATCCCCTCGTTGAGGATCTGGCCGTCCTTGGCCTCCTTGTAGTACATCAGCTGGTCGCGGTCGACCGGCTCGTACGTCTGGCCCAGCGGCGAGTAGATGCCGGCCGACGGGAACAGCGACTCCATACCGAAGGTACGGGCCTCGTCGGGGACGATCGGCACCCAGCGCCTGCCGGTCTCCTTGTCCCGCATCAGGTCCTTGGCGAGGCGGACGAAGGCCATGGTGGTGGCCATCTCCTGCTTGCCGGAGCCCTTGAGCAGCGGGGCGTAGTTCTTGTCCGCCGGCTGCGGCAGGGCCACGTGGTGGACCTTGCGGGCCGGGGCCGGGCCGCCGAGGGCCGCGCGGCGCTCCTGGAGGTAGCGGACCTCGGGGGAGTCCGCGCCCGGGTGGCCGTAGGGCACCTGGCCGTCGGCGAAGGCGCTGTCCGGGATCGGGAGTCCGAGCAGGTCGCGCATGCCCTTGAACTCGTCGATCGTCAGCTTCTTCATCTGGTGGTTCGCGTTCTTCGACTCGAACCCGGCACCCAGCGTGTAGCCCTTGACGGTCTGCGCCAGGATCACCGTCGGCGCGCCCTTGTGCGCCAGGGCGGCCTTGTACGCGGCGTACACCTTGCGGGGCTCGTGGCCGCCGCGGGAGGTGTGGAAGCACTCGGCGATCTTCGCGTCGGACAGCAGCGCGCCGAGGGCCGCCAGGGCCGGGTCGCCGCCGAAGAAGTGCTGGCGGATGTACGCCGCGTCGCGGGTGGCGTACGTCTGGAACTGCGCGTCCGGGGTCGCCCGCAGGCGGCGGACCAGGGCGCCGGTGGTGTCGAGCGCGAACAGCTCGTCCCAGGCGTTGCCCCACAGGGTCTTGACGACGTTCCAGCCGGCACCGCGGAAGGCGCCCTCCAGCTCCTGGACCACGCGGAAGTTCGCGCGCACCGGGCCGTCGAGCCGCTGCAGGTTGCAGTTGATGACGAAGGTCAGGTTGTCGAGGCCTTCGCGGGCCGCGAGCGCGAGGGCCGCGGTCGACTCGGGCTCGTCCATCTCGCCGTCGCCCAGGAAGGCCCAGACGTGCGAGTTGGAGGTGTCCTTGATCCCGCGGTTCTCCAGGTAGCGGTTGAAGCGCGCCTGGTAGATCGCGGAGAGCGGGCCCAGGCCCATGGAGACCGTGGGGAACTCCCACAGCCAGGGCAGGCGCCGCGGGTGCGGGTAGGAGGGCAGGCCGTTGCCGCCCGACTCCTGCCGGAAGTTGTCGAGCTGCTGCTCGGAGATCCGGCCGTCGAGGAAGGCGCGGGCGTAGATGCCGGGGGAGGCGTGGCCCTGGATGTAGAGCTGGTCGCCCGACCCGTCGGCCTCCTTGCCGCGGAAGAAGTGCTGGAAGCCGGTCTCGTAGAGCCAGGCCGCCGAGGCGAAGGTGGCGATGTGGCCGCCGACGCCCAGCTTGGAGCCGCGGGTCACCATGGCGGCCGCGTTCCAGCGGTTCCAGGCGGTGATGCGGGCCTCCATCTCCTCGTCACCCGGGAACTCGGGCTCGGCGGAGGTGGGGATGGTGTTGACGTAGTCCGTCTCCAGGAGCTTCGGCAGGGCGAGCCCGGCCGCTTCTGCGTGCTGGAGCGTACGGCGCATCAGGTACTCGGCCCGGTGCGGGCCGGCGGCCTTGGCGACGGCGTCCAGGGAGGCCGCCCATTCGGCGGTCTCCTCGCTGTCGCGGTCCGGGAGCTGGTCGAGCTCGCTCGGAAGCTTTACGGGGTCGGACATCGGTGTGCGCCGCCTTCCGGACGTGGGAGGGGGTGAAGAAAGTTCCCTGACTGGCAGGACAGGGCCGACGGGCCTGGTTGTGGCCCGCCGACGACTGTAGACGCCTGATCGATGATCGATCAAAGGGATCTCGCGAAAAAATGACCAACCTGCGAAAAGTTGGCATTCCGTGCCGAAATTCTGGGCACGGAGTGCCAGCTCAAAGCAGGGGCGAAACGGTCATTTCAGGCGCTGGGTGCACATCCGAGCACGTGTCGCTTCACCAGATCGCCGATCTCCGGATCCTGGCGGCGGAAGGCCTCCACGAGGGCTTCGTGCTCCTCGGCGTACGACTTCTGGACCGTGCCCAGCCAGCGGATGGAGAGGGCCGTGAAGACCTCGATCCCCAGGCTCTCCCAGGTGTGCAGCAGCACGCTGTTGCCGGCCGCCCGCACCAGCTCGCGGTGGAAGGCCACCGTGTGCCGCACCTGGGCCGTGCCGTCGGAGATCCGGTCGGCCTCCCGCAGGGCCACCACGTGCGGCTCCAGCAGGGCGTCCAGCAGCGCGGGATCGCCCGCCAGGGCGGGGGCGGCCAGCTCGGCCGCGATCTGCTCCAGGCCGGCCCGGACCGGGTAGATCTCCTCCAGGTCCGCCGCCGACAGGTTGCGCACCCGTACGCCCTTGTTCGGCGCCGACTCGATCAGCCGCAGGGTCTCCAGCTCGCGCAGCGCCTCGCGCACCGGCGTCTGGCTGACCTCCAGCTCCACCGCGATCCGGCGTTCGACGATGCGCTCGCCCGGCTTCCAGCGGCCGCTGACGATCCCCTCCACGATGTGCTCACGGATCTGCTCGCGCAGCGAGTGCACCACGGGCACCACGGGTGGGGTGATCATCGGGATTTCCTCTCTGGGTGGCGCGGGGGTCCTGACGAAGGGTACTGACGTGCGTACCGATGCGTAGACAATACGGCGGCGCCCCCGCCCGGAGGTGGTCCGGGCAGGGGCGCCGCAGGTGAGGCTCGTTACAGGTCCGGTGCTACAGACCGAGCTCCATCTCGAACTCGCCGGCTTCCAGGATCGCCTTGACGGCGGTCAGGTAGCGGGCGGCGTCCGCGCCGTCCACCAGACGGTGGTCGTAGGACAGCGTCAGGTACGTCATGTCGCGGACGCCGATGACGGTGCCCTCGGCGGTCTCGATGACCGCCGGACGCTTGACGGTGGCGCCGATGCCCAGGATGGCGACCTGGTTCGGCGGCACGATGACGGTGTCGAACAGCGCACCGCGCGAGCCGGTGTTGCTGATGGTGAAGGTCGCGCCCGACAGCTCGTCCGGCGTGATCTTGTTGCTGCGGACCTTGCCGGCCAGGTCGGCGGTCGCCTTGGCGATGCCGGCCAGGTTGAGGTCGCCCGCACCCTTGATGACCGGGGTCATCAGGCCCTTCTCGGAGTCCACGGCGATGCCGATGTTCTCCGAGTCGAAGTAGGTGATGGTGCCCTCGTCCTCGTTGATCCGGGCGTTGACGACCGCGTGGGCCTTCAGCGCCTGGGCCGCGGCCTTGACGAAGAACGGCATCGGGGAGAGCTTGACGCCCTCGCGGGCCGCGAACGCGTCCTTGGCCTGCCCGCGCAGCTTCATGATCTTGGTGATGTCCACCTCGATCACGGAGGAGAGCTGGGCCTGCGAGTGCAGCGCCTTCATCATGTTGTCGCCGATGACCTTGCGCATGCGGGTCATCTTGACGGTCTGACCGCGCAGGTCGGACACCGCGAGCGCCGGGGCCTTGGACGCGGCGGCCGGAGCGGCGGCAGCGGCCGGAGCCGGGGCGGCGGCGGCCTTGGCGGCCTCCGCGGCGGCGATGACGTCCTGCTTGCGGATGCGACCGCCGACGCCGGTGCCCGTGACCGTGGCCAGGTCGACACCGGACTCCGAGGCCAGCTTGCGCACCAGCGGCGTCACGTACGCGCCCTCGTCGCCGGAGACGGCGGCGGGGGCCGGGGTGACGGGAGCCGGAGCGGCGACCGGAGCCGGGGCCGGGGCGGCCGGGGCCGGAGCGGCGACCGGAGCCGGAGCGGCAACGGGGGCCGGAGCGGCAACGGGAGCCGGAGCGGCCACCGGAGCCGGCGCCGGAGCGGCCGGGGCGACCGGAGCCGGAGCGGCGACCGGAGCCGGGGCGGCCGGGGCCGGGGCAGCGGCGGGGGCGGCACCGGCGGCGCCGATGACGGCGAGACGGGCGCCGACCTCGGCGGTCTCGTCCTCGCCGACCAGGATCTCGAGCAGCGTGCCGGAGGCAGGCGACGGGATCTCGGTGTCGACCTTGTCGGTCGAGACCTCGAGCAGCGGCTCGTCGGCCTCGACCGTCTCGCCGACCGACTTCAGCCAGCGGGTGACGGTGCCCTCGGTGACGGACTCACCGAGCGCCGGCAGCACGACGTCGGTGCCGACGGCGGCCGGAGCGGCGGCCGGGGCCGCGGGGGCCTCGGCGACCGGCGCCGGAGCGGCCGGGGCCTCGGCGACGGGGGCCGGGGCGGCCGGAGCCGCGACCGGCTCGGCGGCCGGGGCCGGGGTGGCAGCGGGGGCACCGGTGCCGTCGTCGATGATGGCCAGCTCGGCGCCGACCTCGACGGTCTCGTCCTCGGCCACCTTGATGGAGGCCAGGATGCCGGAGGCGGGGGCCGGGATCTCGGTGTCGACCTTGTCGGTCGAGACCTCGAGCAGCGGCTCGTCGGCCTCGACGCGCTCGCCCTCGGCCTTCAGCCAGCGGGTGACAGTGCCCTCGGTGACGCTCTCACCGAGCGCCGGAAGGGTTACGGAAACCGACATGGTTTCTGTTGCTCCTTACGAATGTGCGGTAGTGGTCGTCGCGCCCGTTGACTGGATTAGTCGTGGGAGTGCAGGGGCTTGCCGGCCAGGGCCAGGTGGGCCTCGCCGAGCGCCTCGTTCTGCGTCGGGTGCGCGTGGATGAGCTGCGCGACCTCGGCCGGCAGAGCCTCCCAGTTGTAGATCAGCTGGGCCTCGCCGACCTGCTCGCCCATCCGGTCACCGACCATGTGGACGCCGACGACGGCACCGTCCTTGACCTGGACGAGCTTGATCTCGCCCGCGGTCTTCAGGATCTTGCTCTTGCCGTTGCCCGCCAGGTTGTACTTGAGGGCGACGACCTTGTCCGCACCGTAGATCTCCTTGGCCTTGGCCTCGGTGATGCCCACGGAAGCGACCTCGGGGTGGCAGTACGTGACGCGCGGCACACCGTCGTAGTCGATCGGGACGGTCTTCAGACCGGCCAGGCGCTCGGCCACGAGGATGCCCTCGGCGAAGCCGACGTGCGCGAGCTGGAGGGTCGGGACGAGGTCGCCCACGGCCGAGATCGTCGGCACGTTGGTCTGCATGTACTCGTCGACCAGGACGTAGCCGCGGTCCATCGCGACGCCCTGCTCCTCGTAGCCCAGGCCCTGCGAGACCGGGCCGCGGCCGATGGCGACCAGCAGCACCTCGGCCTCGAAGGTCTTGCCGTCGGCGAGGGTGACCCGCACACCGTTCTCGGTGTACTCGGCCTTCTCGAAGAAGGTGCCGAGGTTGAACTTGATCCCGCGCTTGCGGAAGGCGCGCTCCAGCAGCTTGGAGCTGTTCTCGTCCTCGACCGGGACGAGGTGCTTGAGGCCCTCGATGACGGTGACGTCGGTGCCGAAGGACTTCCACGCCGAGGCGAACTCGACGCCGATGACGCCGCCGCCCAGGATGATCGCGGACTGCGGGACGCGGTCCAGCACGAGCGCGTGGTCGGAGGAGATGATCCGGTTGCCGTCGATGTCCAGGCCCGGCAGCGAGCGCGGCACGGAGCCGGTCGCCAGGAGGACGTGGCGGCCCTGGACGCGCTGGCCGTTGACGTCGACCGACGTCGGGGAGGACAGGCGGCCCTCACCCTCGATGTAGGTCACCTTGCGGGAGGCCACCAGGCCCTGCAGGCCCTTGTACAGGCCGGCGATGACGTCGTCCTTGTACTTGTGGACGCCCGCGATGTCGATGCCCTCGAAGGAGGCCTTGACACCGAACTGGGCGGCCTCGCGGGCCTGGTCCGCGACCTCGCCGGCGTGCAGCAGGGCCTTCGTCGGGATGCAGCCGTTGTGCAGGCAGGTGCCGCCGAGCTTGTTCTTCTCGATCAGGGCAACGTCCAGACCCAGCTGCGAGGCGCGCAGCGCCGCGGCGTAACCGCCACTGCCACCGCCGAGGATCACTAGGTCGAAAACGGTGCTGGCGTCGTTCGCCACGTCACGTCCTCCATGCATGTGCGCCGGGCACCGGCCGTGCGTGACCGGGCGGCGGCTGGTATTCGGCCGCTGTTTCTTCGGCCCTGTGGTGGGGGCCCTGTCCTGCCGAGAACCCATCTTCGCATTTGTCGAGGGAACGCGGGACGCCGGGCCCGGTGTGAGACGGGAGGTTCCGCCGGAATCCGGGGTTACCGCCGCGTACGAAGGTACGGATTTCGTCGAGGGTGAACAGGCCCCGGACCGGCTCTCAGTCCGGGGCCGTGCTCACGTCAAGCCGGCGTCGAGCCGGGCGGGCGGACCGCCCGCCCGGTGGCGTAGCCGCGCCAGTGGCGGAGATCCGCCACCCGGGACGACCGACCGGCTGCCGGCGGGGCCGGCGGCCATACGGTCGTCCCAGGTCGTACGGCCTCGTGAGGCACCGTACGGTCCGGGCCGTACGCTCGTGAGGGGTCGTACGGACCGGGTCTTGCGGGGTTCGTACGGTCAGCCCAGGTCGCCGGAGGCGGTCCGCTCGGCCAGTCGCACCAGGGTGCGCACGGCGGAGCCGGTGCCACCCTTCGGCGTGTATCCGTACGGGGCGCCCTCGTGGAAGGCCGGGCCGGCGATGTCCAGGTGCGCCCAGGTGATGCCCTCGCCCACGAACTCCTTCAGGAAGAGGCCGGCGACCAGGCCGCCGCCCATGCGCTCGCCCATGTTCGCGATGTCGGCGGTGGGCGAGTCCATGCCCTTGCGCATGTCGGCGGGGAGCGGCATCGGCCAGGAGGCCTCGCCGACCTCCTCGGCGATCTCGTGCAGGGAGGTGCGGAAGGCGTCGTCGTTGGCCATCACGCCGAAGGTGCGGTTGCCCAGGGCGAACACCATGGCGCCGGTGAGGGTGGCCACGTCCACGATGGCGTCCGGGTTCTCCTCGGAGGCCTTGGTGAGGGCGTCGGCCAGGACCAGGCGGCCCTCGGCGTCGGTGTTGAGGACCTCGACGGTCTTGCCGCTGTACATGCGCAGCACGTCGCCGGGGCGGGTGGCGGAGCCGGAGGGCATGTTCTCGGCGAGCGCGAGCCAGCCGGTGACGTTGACCTCAAGGCCCAGGCGGGCGGCGGCGACGACGGCGGAGAACACGGCGGCGGCGCCGGCCATGTCGCACTTCATCGTCTCGTTGTGGCCGGCCGGCTTCAGGGAGATGCCGCCCGAGTCGTAGGTGATGCCCTTGCCGACGAAGGCCAGGTGCTTCTCCGCCTTCGGGTGGGTGTAGGCCAGCTTGACCAGGCGCGGAGGGGCCTCCGAGCCACGGCCGACGCCCATGATGCCGCCGTAGCCGCCCTTGAGGAGCGCCTTGTCGTCCAGCACCTGGACCTTGATGCCGAGCTCCTTGGCGGTGGCCTGGGCCACCGCGGCGAAGGCCTCGGGGTTCAGGTCGTTCGGCGGGGTGTTCACCAGGTCGCGGGCGATGTTCACCTCGGCGGCGACGATCTTGGCGCGCTCGGCGGCGGCCTTCTGCTCCTTGTCGCGCGGCTTGGCGCCGAGCAGGGCGACCTCGGCGAGCGGCTGCTTGCCGTTCTTGCCGTCCTTCTTCTCGCCGCCCTGGTAGGCGGTGAAGGCGTACGCGCCGAGCAGCGCGCCCTCGGCGATCGCGGTGACGGCGGAGGCGTCCTCGACGGGCAGCGCGAAGCCGGCCTTCTTGGCGCCGTGCAGTGCGCGGGCGGCGGAGCCGGCGGCCTTGCGCAGGAGCTCCTCGTCGTACGAGGCGCCGTCCTCGGGGGCGTCGCCCAGGCCGACCGCGATCACGACCGGGACCTTGAGGCCGGCGGGGGCGGCCAGCTTGGTGACCTCGCCGTCGGCGCCCGAGGCGCCCAGCGCGTCGAGTACGGCGGCGAGCTTGCCGTCGAACGCCGCGTCCACGGGCTCCGCGCCCGGGGCGACGACCGGGCCCTTGGCGCCCTTGGCGACACCGACGACGAGGGCGTCGGCGCGCAGCGTCGCCGCGCCGGCAGTGCTGAGAGTCAGAGCAGTCACGGTGGTGAGGTCTCGCTTCCATTCGATTGTGAGGCCGGTGGGGGTGGCCGGCCGTGTTCAGCGATCGTATTCCGGCCCGTCGCCCGCCGGAAAAGAGCCTACGCGTGGACGGGCGTCCGCACGCCACTACGTGAAGAGAGAGCTTGTTCGACCGAATGGTCGCGAGGTTCACCCATCTGTGGTCTCTGCTCCAGGTTTGGCTCGTAGGCCTGACGAGGTCCGCAACACTCAAGCCACTCTCGCAAGGGGACGCGGGGTTCCTTTGCATGATTTCCACAGAGCCTCACCCGTCCGGCCCCCGCCAGGGCCGGACGCGGCGGGCTGCTGCGGGGGGAAGGCCATCGATGGTCAAGAGGAATCGGATGAACCGGGCGGCGGCCGTGTGCGTCGCGGCGGCGCTCGTGTCGGTCGCCGCACCGGCGGTGACGGCGGGGGCCCAGCCCGCCCTGGGGGCGGTCGCGGCCGTCGGGGCCGCGGCGGCGGCCACACCGCGGATCGACCTGAAAGTGCTCGTCGTCGACGACGGCGGCAGCTCGGTGGACGCGCTGGTCGCCGAGCTGACGGACACGGGGGTGCCCTTCACGCGGATCGACCTCCGGGACGCCGGCCGCCCGGTGATCGACGCGGCCTTCCTGGCCGACACCGTCGACGGGCGACCGCGGGCCAAGTACCAGGGCGTGGTCCTGCCCAACGAGAACCCCTTCGGCGACGGCTCCGCCGAAGCGGCGGCGCTGGCCGCCTACGAGACGACCTACGGGATCCGCCAGGTCGACGCCTACACCTGGGCCCACCCGGGCGTGGGACTGGACTACACCGACAGCGGCGGCTACGCCGGCATGCTGGACGGCACCCCGGCCGCCGTCACCGACGCCGGCAGGGCCGGCCCGTTCGGCTACCTCGCGGGTCAGGTCCTCTTCGAGGACAACTCGACCCTGATTCCGGAGAGCTACGGCTACCTCGGCCGGCCGCGCCCCGGCTACACCAGCCTCGTCGACGCCCCCGTCGAGGGCGGCCGGGCCTCGATGGTCGGCACGTACGAGCACGACGGACGCACCGAACTCGTCGTCACCTTCGGGTACAACCGCTACCAGCGGCAGTTCCGGCTGCTGGCCCGGGGCATCGTCGACTGGCTCACCCAGGGCGTCCACCTCGGCCAGTCCCGCAACTACTTCTCCGTCCACGTCGACGACGTCTTCGCGCCCGACGCCCGCTGGAACCCGGACCTCAACTGCACGCCCGGGGACATCGACTGCGCCGGCGGCGCGGACGCCGGCAACGACATCCGCATGACCGCCGCCGACGCCACGTACGCCGCCCAGTGGCAGCAGTCCCGCGGCTTCACCCTCGACATGGTCTACAACGCGGGCGCCGGGGAGGAGTGGAAGGCCGAGCACGGCGGCACCGACGCCCTCGCCGACCGCCTCGTGGCCGACCGGGCGCAGTACCGCTGGATCAACCACACCTACACGCACCCCTTCCTCGGCTGCGTCCAGGACGTCTCGGTCGTGCCGTGGAAGTGCACGACCAACGCCGCCGGCGCCACCCAGTGGGTGAGCCGCTCCGAGATCGCCGGTCAGATCCGCGACAACAACAACTGGGCCGCCCAGAAGGGGCTGCCCGTCGACCGCACCGAGCTCGTCACCGGCGAGCACTCCGGCCTGAAGACCCTGCCGCAGCAGCCCGTCGACAACCCCAACCTGGCCCCGGCGCTGGCCGAGACCGGCGTCCGCTGGATCGCCAGCGACAACTCCCGCGAGCCGGTCCAGCGGACCGTGGGCCCGGCGCAGACCGTCCCGCGCCACCCGATGAACGTCTACTACAACGCCGGCACCGCCGCCGAGATGGCCGACGAGTACAACTGGATCTACACCTCCGCCGCCGACGGCGGCAGCGGGATCTGCGAGGACAACCCGACGTCCACCTGCCTGCCCGTCCCCCTGGACACGGCCACCGGCTACGCCTCGTACATCGTCCCGCAGGAGGCCCGCACCGCCCTGCGGCACGTGCTGGGCAACGACCCCCGCCCGCACTACGTCCACCAGTCCAACCTGGCCGAGGACCGCATCCTCTACCCCGTCCTGGACGAGGTCCTCACCACCTACGGCCAGATGTTCGCCGCCAACACCCCGATCGTGAACCCCCGTCAACGCGACGCCGGCGCCGAACTCGCCCGCCGCACCGCCTGGGACAAGGCCCTGGCCGACGGCAAGGTCACCGCCTACCGGATCGGCACCGCCGTCACCGTCAAGGCCCCGACGGGCGTGACCGCCCCGATCACCGCCCCCGAGGGCACCCGCAAGCAGATGCTCCTCGGCACCGCCGCCTGGGGCACCGCCTACGCAGGCAACCGCTCCGCCTGGACCGGCCCGGAGCTGCTGCAGTCGGCCGTGACGCTGAAGCTCCCCAGCTGACGCACCCCGGCTGACGCACCGTGAGTCCGCCGGCGGGCGACCGCCGGCGGACCCGCCGTCCGTACCGCTGCCCGCACCACCCGCCGGCGCACCCGCATCCGGGCGCGCCGGCGCCTTCGAGTCCTGGGGGGACACAACGCAATGAGCCATGGGCGTCACGTCACCATGCTCACGGAAGGCACCTACCCGCACGTCCACGGCGGCGTCAGCACCTGGTGCGACCAGCTCGTCCGCGGCATGCCCGAGGTCGACTTCAACGTCACCGCCCTCACCGGCACCGGCCGCGAACCCGTCACCTGGGAGCTGCCCCGCAACGTCTACCGGCACACCGCCGTCCCCCTGTGGGGGCCCGCCCCCGGCCGTTCCCGGGATGCCGTCCTGCGCGGCCGCGCCCACCGCCGCTTCACCGAGACGTACGAGCGCTTCGTGCGCGCGCTCCTCGACCCGGCCGCCGCCCACGAGTTCAGCGGCGCACTGCACGCCTTCGCCGAACTCGCCCGCGCCGGGCGGCTGTCGGCCGCGCTGCGCTCCGAATCGGTGCTGCGCACCCTGATGCGCGTGTGGACCGGCCCCGGCCTGCCGGTGGCCGCCGCCCGCCCCACCCTGCACGACGCGCTCACCGCCAACGACCTGCTGGAGCACGCCCTGCGCCCGCTCGCCGTGCGCATCCCCGCGGACAGCGTCGCCCACGCCGTCAGCAGCGGCCTGGCCACCCTGCCCGCACTCGCCGCCCAGCACTTCGACGGCGTCCCCTTCCTCCTCACCGAGCACGGCATCTACCTGCGCGAGCGCTACCTCGGCTACCGCAGCCAGGCCCAGCGCTACCCCGTCAAGGCCCTCATGCTCGGCTTCTACCGGGCCCTCAACTCCGAGGGCTACCGGCGGGCCGACCTCATCACCCCCTGCAACCGCTACAACCGCCGCTGGGAGGAGCGCGGGGGCGCCGACGCCGACCGCATCCGCACCGTCTACAACGGCGTCGACCCGCACCGCTTCCCCGACGCCGGACCCGAGCCCGAGGTCCCCACCCTCAGCTGGTGCGGCCGCATCGACCCCATCAAGGACCTGGAGACCCTGATCCGGGCCTACGCGCTGATGCGCACCGAACTGCCCGACCTCCGGCTCCGGCTGTTCGGCCCGGTGCCGGCCGGCGGCGAGGACTACCAGCTCCGGCTGGAGAAGCTCGCCGCCGAACTCGGCGTCACCGACGGCATCACGTACGAGGGCCGCATCAGCGAGGTCGCCAAGGCCTACGCGGCCGGCAGCGTGGTGATGCTCTCCAGCATCAGCGAGGGGTTCCCCTTCAGCATCATCGAGGCCATGTCCTGCGGCCGCACCACCGTCTCCACCGACGTGGGCGGAGTCCGGGAAGCGGTGGGGGACACCGGCCTGGTGGTCCCCCCGCGCGAGCCCGAACTCATGGCCAGGGCCACCCTCGCGCTGCTGCGCGACCCTGAGCGCCGGGCCGAGCTGGGCCGGGCCTCGCGCCGCCGCGTGGTCGAGAAGTTCACCCTCGACCAGTCCGTCGACGGCTTCCGGCACATCTACCGGGAGCTGGCCGGCACCGGCCCCGGCGCGGCCACCACCGCCACCGGAGCCGCCGGGGCCGCGCCCCTCGACGCCGTCCGGCCCCCCGTGGCCGCGGAGTTCGCCGCCGACCCCTGGTCCCGGGAGCTCGCCGCCGACGGGAGCCTGTGGTGAGCGGCGGCCTGTGGCTCGCGCCGGGAGCCCGCTCCGGGGACGACGCGCTGCCCGCCGTCCCGCGCCCCCGCCGCTCCGGCCCGGCCGCCGCCGACCCGATGCGGGAGCTGGCCGCCCGCCTGGACACCCTGGTCGCCGGCGCCGTGCACCCCGACGAGATCGCCGCCGTCCTGGAGTCGGACGGCATGACCGACGAGCACATCCGCCTCACCTACGGCCGCCCCGACTCCTTCACCCTCGCCGAGGACCTGTACGAGAAGGTGCCCCGCGCCTTCACCGAGCCCGCCGGGGCACCTGCCGACCCCTGGCGGGTCTCCCTCACCGCCTGCCTGCTGCGCGGCGTGGTCTTCGCCCTGCCCGGCCTGGCGTACGTACTCGGTGCCCCGCTCCTCGAAGGCCCCCCGGACCGGCTCGGACTGCCCGCCGGCACCCTCACCCTCCTCGCCGGGGCGCTGATCGGCTGGGTCTGGGACCAGACCCTGTCGCACCGCGCGTACTCCTGGATGGGACTGGGCGACCGGGCCGCCGCCGGCCGCACCCTGCTCACCGGCGCCCCGGCCGGCGCGCTGCTGGGCACCGCGGCCGCGCTCGCCGCGCCCGGCTCCGCCTTCAGCACGGCGTTCGCCGCCGGACAGGCCGTCTACGTGGGCGCAGCCACCGTGCTGCTGGTCCTCGGCCGCGAACGGGCGCTCCTGCTCGCCCTGTTGCCCATGGCGGTGGGCGCTTTGGTCTCGCTGGCCGTCGGACTGCCCGTACCGGTGCGCGTCGCGCTGCTCGGGGCCTCCCTGCTGGCCGCCTGCGCGCTGGCCGTCCGGGAGCTGCCGGTGGCCGGGGGCGTACGCTCCCTGGCCGCCCGGGTGCGGGGATGGGCCGCGGCCCGCGCCACCCCGGACCCCGTCCACTGGCGGATGCTGCGCGGCACCGACGAGGACCACGTGCCGCGCGGGCCGCGGCTGCGGGACTCGGTGCCGTTCGGGGTGTTCGGCCTGGGCACCGGCGTGCTCGTGCTGTACGCCGCCCTCGGCGAGGTCTTCGCGGGCGGACCCGCCGAAGCGGTGGCCGCACCCTCCGCGGTGGCGCTCACGTTGAGCATGGGTCCGGCCGAGTGGCTGCTGCACCGGTTCCGCAGCGGGAGCCTGGCCGGGCTGCGTGCCGCCCGGTCGCCGGCCGGGTTCCGCCGGGTGATGGCCACCCGGCTCCTCGAGTGCCTGGCCCTCTACCTGCTCGTCCTGCTGGGGCTGGGGATCGCCGGCACCCTGCTGTGGCCCGGCTCGCCCGGGCTGGGCGCGGTCCGGCTGGCCACGCTGCTGCTGCTCGGCGCCGTGATGTGGAGCGGGCTGCTGCTGCAGTCCTTCGGCGCGGTCCGGCCCGCCGCCGCGGTCTGCATCGGGGCCGCCCTCGCGCAGAGCGCGGCCCTGCTCGCCGGGGCCGGGCAGCCGCGGCTGGTCCAGCTGGTGGTGGCCGGCTGCACGGCCGCCGTACTGGCCGCGCTGGTCTGCGTGCTCCTGGGCCGAGCCACCGCCCACCGCTGATCCTCGGGCCGCGCCACCGCCCACCGCCGATCCGTCGAAACGAGGACCCCACCATGCTGCTGGTGCCGCTGTACGAGCATCCCGCCGAACGGGCCGAGGACTGGGCAGCCCTGGTCCGCTGCGCCGACCGGCTGCGCGCCGTCGTGCTCAACCCGGCGAGCGGTCCCGGACCGGCCGCCGACGAGCACTTCCTGGCCGTCACCCACCGGCTGCGGGACGCGGGCGTGCCCGTGCTCGGCTACGCGGACACCGACTACGGGCGGCGGCCGCACCGGGACGTGGTGGCGGACCTGCTGCGCTACCGCGACTGGTACGGCACGGACGGGGCCTTCCTCGACCAGGCCGCGGCCGAGGGCGAGTTCCTGCCCCACTACCGGCGGCTCGCGGTGGCGGCCCGCGCGGCCGGGGCCCGCACCCTGGTCCTCAACCACGGCGCGCACCCCCATCCCGGGTACGTCGAACTGGCCGACCTCCTGGTGACGTTCGAGGGGCCCTGGGACGCGTACCAGGACGCCGAGGTGCCCGAGTGGACCGCGGCGCACCCGCCCGAGCGCTTCTGCCACCTGGTGTACGGCGTCCCGCCCGGCGCCCCCGCGGCCCAGCTGGCCCGCTCCCGCGGCGCGGCCGTCCACTGCGCCGTCCCCGGCACCGGCGCCCACCCCTGGTCGTCCCTCCCGTCCGCCCTTACCGTGGCGGGCTAGCCCGCCACGCCCGGAGGCTCCGCCGCCGCGCGGCCCCCCGGCGCGGGCGTCAGCCCAGGGTCAGGAAGACCAGCGCGGCGGTGGCGGAGGCCTCGGCGACCGCGCCGAAGACGTCTCCGGTGACGCCTCCGAAGCGGCGTACGCAGTGCCTCAGCAGTACCTCGCCCACGCCCAGCCCGACGAGCACCGCCCCGCCCCCGCGGACCGCGGCGGCCACCCCGAGCGGCGCCGCGGCCGCCGCGGCCGCGGCCAGGACGACGCCCGCCACCGCGAGGGCGGCACCCCGCGGCACCGCTCCGGCCACCGCCGCCCCGAGCCCCTCGGGCCGTGCCGCCGGTACTCCCGTGCGCGAGGCCAGCGTCAGGGCCAGCCGCGCGGAGGCGGCCGCCGTGGCCGCGCCGAGCGCGCCGTACGCCCAGCCGTCCCGGAACAGCTCGGCGACCGCCGCGACCTGGCCCAGCAGCAGGAACACCAGGGAGATCACGCCGAACGGCCCGACGTCCGAAGCCTTCATGATCCGCAGGGCGTCCGCGGCCGGCTTCGCGCTGCCCAGCCCGTCCGCGGTATCGGCCAGCCCGTCCAGGTGCAGCCCCCGGGTCAGCGCCGCCGGCACGGCCACCGTCGCCACCGCCGCCAGCAGCGGTCCGGCGCCCAGCAGCAGGAGCGCCCCGCCCGCGGCCGCCGCGGCCAGGCCGACCACCAGTCCGGCGAGCGGGGCGCACAGCATGCCCGTGCGGGCGGCCGGGCGGTCCCAGCGCGTGAGGCGGACGGGCAGCACGGTGAGCGTGCCGAAGGCGAAGCGCAGGCCGTCGGCGAGCGACGCGCGCTCACCGCGGGCCGCTGCGGGCGCGGGAGTCGGTGAAGGCGGGGGAGTCGGAGAATCGGTCATCGGCCGGAACGCTACCGGTTCGCCCTGCCGGCGCGGCAGCCAGGTAAATTACCGCATATCTGCCGAAACGGGAGCTGGTGGTCATGGGGCACTGGTGGTATCGGAACATCGTCGAACCGGGGAAGCTCCCGCTCCTGATCGCCTTGGTGTCGTTCGTGACGTCGTTCCTGGTCACCCGCACCATCACGCGGCTGATCCGGGCCGGCAAGGGCCCGTTCCGCAACGTCACCCCCGGGGGGCTGCACGTCCACCACGTCGTCCCGGGCGTGGTCTTGGTGATCATCGGCGGCTTCGGCGCCATCAGCAGCGGCCACCACGGCTTCGGCGCGCTCCTGTCCGCCATGTTCTTCGGCCTCGGGGCGGGCCTGGTGCTCGACGAGTTCGCGCTGATCCTCCACCTCGACGACGTCTACTGGAGCGAGCAGGGCCGCAAGAGCGTGGAGATCGTCGTGCTCACGGCGGCGCTGGTGGCCCTGGTCCTGGGCGGTTTCCTCCCCTTCGGGGTCAACGACCTGACCCACGACGAGCGGGCGAACCGCGGGCTGGTCGTGATGAACACGGCCACGAACTTCTTCCTCGCTCTGGTCGCCCTGTGGAAGGGCAAGCCGCGCACGGCCCTGGTCGGCGTGCTCGTCCCGTTCGTCGCGCTGATCGGCGCCGTCCGGCTGGCCCGGCCCGGCTCCCCGTACGCGAAGCGGTTCTACGCGAAACGCCCGCGGGCCCGTGCGAAGGCGGGCCTGCGGGCGTACCGGCACGACAAGCGCTGGGCGGTGCCGCGGCGCAAGCTGCACGACTGGATCGGCGGGGCCCCGGACCCCCGGAAGGAGCCGGCCCGGCCGGGCTGATCCTCGGGTGGGTCGTGGGGTCCGGGTGGCTTCTGCGACGGTTTCTGGGGTGGGTCCCGAGGTCAGCCCGGGATCAGCCCGTCGTCGCGCAGCATCTCCCGGACCTCCGCGAGGGTCGCGTCGGGCGCGGGCAGGATCAGTTCCGACGGCTCCAGCGCCTCGTCCGGCAGCGGCGAACCGAGCCTGCGGACCGCGTCCAGCAGGCCCTGCAGGGTCCGGCGGAAGCCGGCCTCGTCGCCGCCCTCCATCTCCCGCAGGAGCTCGTCGTCCAGCGCGTTCAACTCGGCGAGGTGGCTGTCGTCCAGCCTGACCTGGCCTTCCCCCATGATGCGGACAATCATGTCTGGCCTGTCCTCCCGCTGGTGAGGCTCGATCGGCGTCCCCGGGACGCACCCCGGGGACCCGGTTGGTTCGAGCCGGTTCTCAGTTCTTGTCGAACCGGTGCTGGTTCTGCTGCTGGTGCGCCGCGTCGCCGGCGCCGCCCTCGATCGCCGGCTTGGCCGGGGAGCCGCCCGCCAGCTCGGCCTTCATGCGCTGAAGCTCGAGCTCCACGTCCGTGCCGCCGGAGAGCCGGTCGAGCTCCGCCTGGATGTCGTCCTTGGGGCCGATGCCGCTGTGGTCGTCCAGTGCGCCCGAGGCCAGCAGCTCGTCGATGGCGCCCGCGCGCGCCTGCAGCTGCGCGGTCTTGTCCTCGGCCCGCTGGATCGCCAGGCCGACGTCGCTCATCTCCTCCGAGATGCCGGAGAAGGACTCCGCGATCCGGGTCTGCGCCTGGGCCGCGGTGTAGGTGGCCTTGATGGTCTCCTTCTTCGTGCGGAAGGCGTCCACCTTGGCCTGGAGCCGCTGCGCCGCCAGCGTCAGCTTCTCCTCCTCGCCCTGCAGCGTCTGGTGCTGCACCTCGAGGTCGCTGACCTGCTGCTGGAGCGAGGAACGCCGCTGCAGCGCCTCGCGGGCCAGGTCCTCGCGGCCCAGCGCCAGCGCCTTGCGGCCCTGGTCCTCCAGCTTGGCGGACTGGCCCTGGAGCTGGTTCAGCTGGAGTTCCAGCCGCTTGCGCGAGGTCGCGACGTCCGCGACGCCGCGGCGCACCTTCTGCAGCAGCTCGAGCTGCTTCTGGTACGAGTAGTCGAGGGTCTCGCGCGGGTCCTCGGCCCGGTCAAGGGCCTTGTTCGCCTTCGCGCGGAAGATCATCCCCATACGCTTCATGACACCGCTCATGGGCTTCGCGCGCCCCCTTCTAGACGACTGCAGAAGACTCTTCAGGTCCCGGACCCCAGCAGGACCCACACTACGGGCCCTGCCTCCATTACCGCACTGTTCGGGTCCCGATGCGCTCCTCCTGCAGGACGAGTGCGGCGGCCCGCGGATCACGCCTGAGGAGTAGGTGGTACCCGGACGGTGCGCGTACGGCGGGGAGGCCGGTCCGCAGTGATGAGGACGCCCGTCGTTGCCGGATCGTTCCCCGGTGAGCTGGGGTCTGTGCCGCACACCCCGTACCCTTGGGTTCTGTGTTTGGTAGCCGTTCCTCCAAGGAAGAGAAGGCGTCCACGTCCACCGAGAAGGTGACCGACGACCTCTCCAATCAGACCCGCCACCCCGAGGCGCCCAAGGGCCGTCCGACGCCGAAGCGCGCCGCGGCCCAGTCGCAGCGCCGGGGAGCCGTGGCCTCGACCGGTGACCGCAAGGAGGACGCGAAGCGGGCGCGTGAGCGCCGTCGTGCCGACATGGCCCGCCAACGCGAAGCCCTGGCCAACGGTGACGAGCGCTATCTGCCGGCGCGCGACAAGGGCCCTGTGCGCAAGTTCGTCCGCGACTACGTGGACTCGCGCTACTCGGTGGCCGAGATGTTCCTGCCGCTCGCGGTGGTCATCCTGGTCCTCAGCATGGTCCGGGTCCCCGCCCTGCAGAACATCGCCCTGCTGCTCTGGCTCGCCGTGATCGCGCTGATCATCCTCGACTCGATCGGCCTGTGGTTCCGCCTGGGCAAGGCCCTCAAGCAGCGCTTCCCGAACGAGCCGACGCGCGGCGCGGTGCCGTACGGCCTGATGCGCACGCTCCAGATGCGCCGACTGCGTCTGCCGAAGCCGCAGGTCAAGCGCGGGGAGAAGCCCTGACCGGGGCCGATACGGGGTCGGGCTCTGGGTCGGGTAGTGGTTCGGGTTCCGGCTCGGTCTCGGGTTCCGGCTCGGTCTCGGGTTCGGGCTCCGGCTCGGGTTCCGGCTCGGGTTCGGGTTCGGGTCTGACGGTCCCCGCTGCCGTGGATCCCCGGATCGTGCCGGTGCAGGTCGGGCCGCCTGCCGTGCCCGTCGTGACGGCTCCGCAGGCCACGCCGGTGCCGGGCGTCATCTCGGTGCCCGCGCCCGCGTCCGCCCCGGCGGCCGAGTCCCTCGAGGCGGCCGGCGCCGGCCGGGGCGGTGCTCCGGTGCCGCTGCCGGCCCGTCCCACCGGCTTCGCCGGCGGGGCCGCGGCCTGGCTGGACGGGCTCGGCGGTCTGCGCAACGTCGTGCGCCAGGAGCTCGTGGCCAGGCAGGTCGACGAGCAGATCGCGGCGCGCTACCCGGTGGGTCAGCGGCTGCGCGTCCTCGACGTCGGCATGGGCCAGGGCACGCAGGCACTGCGGCTGGCCCGGGCCGGCCACAAGGTCACCGGCCTCGAAGCCGATCCCGACATGCTGCGGGTCGCTCAGGAGTCCCTGGCCGGCGAGCCCGCCGGCATCCGTGAGCGGGTGCGCTTCCTCGAGGGCGACGGCCGGGAGACCGGCGCGCACTTCCTGCCCGGCAGCTTCGACGTGGTGCTGTGCCACGGCGTACTGATGTACGTGCCCGAGCCGGACCAGATGCTCGCCGCGCTGGCCCGCATGCTGGCCCCCGGCGGCCTGCTGTCGCTGCTGGTGCGCAACGGCGACGGGCTCGCCATGCGTGCCGGGTTGGGCGGGAACTGGGAGGGCGCGCTGGCCGCCTTCGACGCCACGGAGTACACCAACCGCATCGGGCTGTCCGCCCGCGCCGACCGGCTCGACGGGCTGACCTCGACCCTCGCGGGCATCGGGGCGCCGCTGCACGCCTGGTACGGGGTGCGGGTCTTCACGGACACCGTCGCCAACGACGAGCCGCTGCCGGCCGCGCAGGAGCTCGACCGGCTGCTCGCCGCCGAGGACCGGGCGGGGCGGACCGACCCCTATCGGGGGGTTGCCGCGTTGCTGCACGTGTGTGGGGTTCGCGGCTGAGGGCTGGGTTGGACCCGGTGGGGGCTGCGTCAGCCCCGGTGGGGTGAGTCAGACCTGGTCGGGGCTCGTCCGGTTCGGGGGTGGGGGCCCGGTGTCGGGGCACGCTCGCTTCGGGGGCGGGTCCCGTGGTGTGTGGGTCCCCTCGGCGCTTGACTCGGCATGGCCTGCAGGCCCTGCGGCAGGCCCACCCCTGGGCTTCGGGCCTTCGGCCTGGCCTGCGGCCACCCAGGCCCGGGCCTGCCTCCGGACCAGCCTGCCATGCCGAGTCAAGCGCCTTCCCCACACACCACGGGACCCGCCTGGCATCGCCAGGGATCCGGCGGCCTGCGTTGGGGAAGGCTTCTGCCCGTCACGCGTGCCGGTGGCCCGGCGCCCCTCCGCGGGGTGCCGGGCCACCGGGTTTCAGGGCCTCAGGCCTCGGCGGCCGCGCTCAGCGACATCTTGTAGATCTCCGTGCCGTCCTCGAACAGCCGGACCTGCGCCGCGCCGCCCTCGAGCAGTTCCTTCCACACCTCGCCGATCCACGACTCGGCGTCCCCCTGCGTCGTGAACTCCTCCGGTTCCACCGCCGGGGCCGTCTCCGTGCCGTCCGCGGCCTCGAAACGCCAGATCCACGCCATGCCCGCCTCCTCTGCTCGTGTTCCGCTCGTGTCCGTACGCAGTGCAGCGTGATCGCAGCGTAGCCGGGCGCGCACGACTTGCGCCGACGCGGGAGGATCTTCCTCGTGGAACTGACTCTCCTCGGCACCGGCGCCCCTGAAGGACTACCCCGGGCGGACTGCCCCTGCGCGGTGTGCGCCCTGTCCGTCGGCGAGCGGGCGCGGGCCGCCACCGCCCTGCTCGTGGACGGCGCACTGCTGCTCGACCTCACCCCCGGAGCGGCGCTGGCGGCGGCCCGGGCCGGCCACTCGCTGGCGGGGGTCCGGCAGGTGCTGCTGACCCACCCGCACGAAGGCCCGGCCGTGGAGCTGCCGCCGGGGCTGCCGGCCGCGGGGCGGGTGCCGGACGGGCGGGAGCTGGCGGTGATCAGCGGGCACCGGGTGCGGGCCGTGCCGATGGACGGGCCCGGCACCGGGTACGAGGTGACCGGGCCGGACGGTGAGCGGCTGCTGTACCTGCCGCCGGGCGGGGCGCCCGCGGGGATGGGGCCGGAGGCCGGCGGGGTGGCGGTGGTGCCGTACGACATGGTCGTCGCGGACGTGTTGGGGCGGCCGGACGCGTTGGCCCGGCTGCGGGCGGCCGGGGCCGTGACCGTGGCCACCGACGTCGTGGCCGTGCACGTGGACCACGACGCGCCCCCGGGCGCGGAGCTGGACCGGCGGCTGGCGGCCGCCGGGGCGCGGAGCGTGCGGGACGGCAGCACGTTGCTGGTCGGCGAGTACCACGCGGTGCCGGACCTGCCGCGCCGCACCCTCGTGCTGGGCGGGGCCCGTTCGGGGAAGTCGGTGGAGGCGGAGCGGCGGCTGGAGGCCTTCCCCGCGGTCGAGTACGTGGCCACCAGCGGCACCCGCGAGGGCGATGCCGACTGGGCGGCCCGGGTGTCCCTGCACCGGGACCGCCGGCCGGGGAGCTGGCGGACGACCGAGACCTGCGAGCTGGTGCCGCTGCTGGCGAAGGACGGGCCGCCGCTGCTGATCGACTGCCTGGCCCTGTGGCTGACCGACGCCATGGACCGGGCCGGCGCGTGGGACGACGCGGTGTGGGAGGAGAGCGGGCGGCGCGCGCTGCGCGAGCGGGCGGCCGAGCTGGTGGCAGCGGTCCGGGCCACCCGCCGGCACGTGGTGCTGGTCTCGAACGAGGTCGGGTCCGGCGTCGTCCCGGCCACGGCTTCCGGCCGCCGCTTCCGCGACGAGCTGGGCCGCCTGAACGCCGCCGTGGCCGCCGAGTGCGAGCACGTCCTCCTGGTCGTCGCCGGCCAGGCCCTCGTGCTGCGCGGTTGAGGTTCCGAGCGCCCTGGCGGCAGGGCGAGAAGGGCCGCGGGCACCCGGTACTGTTCGGCAAATGGACAGGCTGAACCTCGACGACTTCTCCGACCTGATCGAGCGCCCGGACGCGGGCGTGCGGCGTGACGCCGAAGAGCGGCGCGAGCGGCTGGCCGTACCTGCCGGAGCGCTGGGCCGGCTCGACGAGCTCGGCGACTGGCTGTCCGCCGCACAGGGCGCCGTACCGGTCCGCCCCGTCGAGCACCCCAAGGTCGTGCTGTTCGCCGCCGACCACGGCGTGGCCTCCCTCGGCGTCTCCGCCCGGCCCGCCGGCAGCGCCCACGAGCTGGTGCGCGCCGTGCTGGACGGGGAGAGCCCCGTGGCGGTGCTGGCCCGCCGGCTGGGTGCACCGGTGCGGATCGTCGACGCCGGCCTGGACTGCGACCCGGAGCTGCTGCCCGGGGAGGTCGTCCGGCACCGGGTGCGCCGGGGCAGCGGCCGGATCGACGTCGAGGACGCCCTGACCGCGGACGAGGCCGAGGCCGCGCTGCGCCTCGGCATGGCCGTCGCCGACGAGGAGGCCGACGCGGGCACCGACCTGGTCGTCCTCGGCGACCTGAGCGTCGGCGGCACCACCGTGGCCGCCACCCTGATCGCCGCCCTGTGCGGCACCGACGCGTCGGTGGTCACCGGCCGCGGCGGCCGGCCCGTCGACGACCTGGCCTGGATGCGCAAGTGCGCGGCGGTCCGGGACGCGCTGCGCCGGGCCCGCCCGGTGCTGGGCGACCAGCTGGAGCTGCTGGCCACGGTCGGCGGCGCCGACCTGGCCGCGCTCACCGGTTTCCTGCTCCAGTGCGCGGTGCGGCGCACCCCGGTGATCCTGGACGGCGTGGTCTCGGCCGCGGCCGGACTCGTGGCCCAGCGGGCCGCGTTCCGTTCCCCGGACTGGTGGCTGGCCGGTCAGGCCAGCGGTGAGCCGGCGCAGGCGAAGGCACTCGACCGGATGGCACTCAACCCTTTGCTCGACCACGGCGTCACAGTGGGAGAAGGCACCGGGGCGCTGCTCGCGCTCCCCCTCGTCCAGGCGGCCGCCGCACTCGCGGCGGAGCTCCCCGTCCGGACGGTGGAGGAGACGGGCTGAACGTCAGGGAGCGGTCCCGACCAGGCCGCTCCTCCCGCTCGCGGCTGAGCGACTCTCGAATCTGAGTGACTCTCACATGCGGCATGATGCCCCATATCATCGTTTTTCATGGGAGAAGTCCGCTTGGCTACCGTAGACACCGATCGTGCGCCCGGCCGCAGCCGGGAGCAGGTGCGGGGGGAGGACCGGGAGCCGGTCCGCAGCACTGCCCGGTCGCGCCGCAGCGCCTCTTTCGCGGTCTGGTACCTCCGTGCCGTCGCGTTCGTCAACTTCCTCAGCGCCGTGTGGGTCTCCTTCGGGGCCGACCTGCGCCGGCACAACGCCGACGACTACTTCACCCCGTACATGCTCACCGCGGGCTTCGCCTCGGGCATGTTCACCCTCTTCCTCGCGGTGACGATGCGTCGGCGCAAGCGGGCCTCCTGGATCCTGAACCTGGTCCTCAGCGGGCTGCTGCTCGTCGGGCTCGCGCTGACGCTGGTCTGGCCCGACCCGGACTTCGCCGACATCCGCCGCCACGCGCAGAACTGGGTCTCCCTCGTCCTGACCCTCGCCTTCGTCACGGCCCTCCTGGTCGGCCGGCGCGAGTTCTACGCCAAGGGCGACCGCTCCAACCCCAAGCTCGCCGCCGCCGTGGCCGTGCTCGGCCTGCTGGTCACCTCGCTCGTCGCCGCCCTCCTCGTCGGCGCCACCAACACCACGCCGGAGCACGCCGAGGCCTCGTTCATGCACCGCTGGCGGTACGGCGTGATGCGCCTGGTGACGCTGGCCGCGGACGACTCCTCGTACCCGGGCATCAACACCCCCGGCTGGGTCGACGTGGCCATCAACGTCCTGTCCACGCTGCTCCTGCTGGCCGTCCTGTACGCCGCCTTCCGCTCCCGCAGGGCCGTCGACCCGCTGACCGAGGAGGACGAGGAGCGGCTGCGCACGCTGCTCGCCCGGCAGGGCGACCGCGACTCGCTCGGCTACTTCGCGCTGCGCCGCGAGAAGAGCGTCATCTGGTCCCCGACCGGCAAGGCCGCCATCGCCTACCGCGTCGTCGGCGGCGTCTCGCTGGCCTCCGGCGACCCCATCGGCGACCCCGAGGCCTGGCCCGGCGCGATCGAACCCTGGCTGGCCGAGGCCCGCGAGCACGGGTGGGTGCCGGCCGTCATGGGCGCGAGCGAGGAGGCCGGCACCGTGTACGCCCGGCACGGCCTCGACGCGCTGGAGCTCGGCGACGAGGCCATCGTCGAGACCGACGACTTCACCCTCGACGGCCGTGCCATGCGCACCGTCCGGCAGGCCTTCAACCGCGTCAAGCGGGCCGGGTACGAGGTCCGCATCCGCCGCCACGCGGACATCCCGGCCGCCGAGATGGACGAGCTGCTGCGGCGCGCCGACGACTGGCGCGACGGCGCGACCGAGCGCGGCTTCTCCATGGCCCTGGGCCGGCTGGGCGACCCCGGCGACGGGCAGTGCGTGATGCTGGAGTGCACGGACGCGGAGGGCAGGCTGCGCGCCGTGCTGTCCTTCGTGCCGTGGGGCCCCAAGGGCCTCTCCCTGGACCTGATGCGCCGTTACCGGGACTCCGAGAACGGCCTGATGGAGTTCATGGTCATCGAACTCCTCCAGCGCTCCAAGGAGATCGGCATCACCCAGGTCTCCCTCAACTTCGCCATGTTCCGCTCCGTCTTCGAGCGCGGCTCCCGCCTCGGCGCCGGCCCCGTGCTGCGCATGTGGCGGTCGCTGCTGAGCTTCTTCTCGCGCTGGTGGCAGATCGAGTCGCTGTACCGCGCCAACGCCAAGTACCGGCCGATCTGGGAGCCGCGGTTCATGCTCTTCGAGAAGAGCTCGGACCTGCTGCGCATCGGCATCGCCGCCGGTCGGGCGGAGGGCTTCCTCGAGGCTCCCGGCCTGCCCAAGTGGCTGCACCGCAAGCACCTGGAGACCAAGCGTTGAGGGACTTCGCACGCCGCGAATGGGGACCGCTCTACGTCACCGTTCGCGACGCGCTGACCGCCCGCCGGTGGCGGGCGGTCCCCATGACCCTGGGGGCCGTGGCCCTCACGTCCGTCTTCCAGATCGTCCAGAACCAGCCCTGGGGCTTCCGGCCCGTCCAGAACCTCGGGTCGGTGCACACCACCGACCCGCTGTGGGTGGCCCTGCTGCGGACCCCGCTCTCGCTCTTCGTGCCGGCCCTGGACCTGCCGGTCTGGGGCGCGCTCGCGCAGATACTGCTGGTGTTCGGCATCGCGGAGATCTGCATCGGCTGGTGGCGGACCCTGCTGATCGGGTACGTCGCCACGCTCGCCGGCACCACGTACGCGCGCATCGGCGTCGCCCTCGGACCGGAGCACCCGCTGGGCCTGCCCGTCTCGGACAAGCTGGTCAACGACACCGGCCCGTCGGCGGCCGTGGTGGGCCTGGCGGTGTACCTGTGCTGGCGCTACCGGGCGTACTGGACCGGCGGCCTGGTGGTGCTCGCGATGGTCGTCGAGGTGCTGGTCAAGGACAACCTGGCCGGCAAGGAGCACCTGGCGGCCATCGCCGCGGTGCTGCTCCTGATCGCCGTACAGGTCGCCCTGCACGGCACCCCGCCGCCGCCCCCGACCCTGCCCGCCCGGGCACCGGCGGGACCGGCCCCGCGGGACCGCGGGCCGAGCGGCAGGACGTAACGTGTCGGGATGAGCTCCCCCCTGGCCGCACCGGCACCCGGGCTGGCCCCCACCCGGGCCTGGATGCGCGGCCACCGCACCGCCACCGACGCCGTCCTGGCCTTCGGCGTGCTCGTCGCCATGGTGCTGGGCTCCTTCGTCCAGCCGCCCGGCATCCACGAGGCGGCCACGTTCGGCACCCGCACCCCGGACCTGCCGAGCGTCGTCCTCATGCTCGTCGGCGCCGCGGCCCTCGTGCTGCGCCGCCGCCGGCCCATGGCCGTGCTCGCGGCCACCGGCGCCGTCTCCCTCGTGGAGCTGTTCACCGGCGAGCCGCGCGCACCCGTCGCGATGAGCGCCGTCGTCGCGCTCTACACGGTCGCCGCCCGCACCGACCGGCCCACCACCTGGCGGGTCGGCCTGGTCACCATGACCTGCCTGACCGCGGTCGCCATGCTGGTCGGCCCGCTGCCCTGGTACGCCCAGGAGAACCTCGGCCTGTTCGCCTGGACCGGCATGGCCGCGGCCGCCGGCGACGCCGTCCGCAGCCGCCGCGCCTTCGTCGACGCCATACGGGAGCGGGCCGAGCGGGCCGAGCGCACCCGCGAGGAGGAGGCCAGGCGCCGGGTCGCCGAGGAGCGGCTGCGTATCGCCCGCGACCTGCACGACGTGGTCGCCCACCACATCGCCCTGGTCAACGTGCAGGCCGGGGTGGCCGCGCACGTCATGGACAAGCGCCCCGACCAGGCCAAGGAAGCGCTGGCGCACGTACGGGAGGCCAGCCGGTCGGCGCTGAACGAACTGCGGGCCACCGTCGGGCTGCTGCGCCAGTCCGGCGACCCGGCCGCCCCGACCGAGCCGGCGCCCGGCCTGGCCGTGCTCGACGAACTCGTCGACACCTTCCGGCACGCCGGGCTGCCGGTGGTGGTGGCCCGGGACGAGCAGGCGCTGCCGGCGGCCGTGGACCTGGCGGCGTACCGGGTCATCCAGGAGGCCCTGACCAACGTCCGCAAGCACGCCGGGACCGGGGCCCGGGCCGAGGTCAGCGTCGTCCGCGTCGGCCGGACCGTCGAGATCACCGTCCTCGACGACGGCGGCGACCCGGCCGACCCCGCCCCGGAGGGTCCGGGCGGCGCGGCGGGCAGGGACGCGCGGACCGTCGACGAGGCGGCGGGCGCGGCGGCCGCGCCGGACGGCGGCGGCCACGGCCTGCTCGGGATGCGCGAGCGCGCCACCGCCCTGGGCGGTACCTGCACCGCCGGGCCGCGCTTCGGCGGCGGCTACCGCGTGCACGCGGTACTGCCGGTGGACGGCGCCCCGGCGCCGACCGGCGTGGCCGCACACTGAGTCCGCGCGCCACCGGCGGCACACTCCGGAGCCCGTGCGGCCTTCGCGCGCGGGGGCCTCAGGCCGTGGGCGCCCCGGTGCCCGCCCCGGCCCCCGCCTCCGCGTGCCGCGCCTCGATGCGGGCCACCACCCGCTCCCGGGCGAGCGTCCGGGCCCGGCGCAGCTTCACGTCCGCGAGCAGCAGCGGTATCCACCAGAGCCAGCCCCAGAGGCTCACGCGCACGGTCCCGGTCATCAGCAGCACCCGGTTGGTGATCAGGGCGAGGGCGAAGGTCAGGACGAAGGCCGCGACCCGGTGGCGCAGGAGCAGCCGCAGGGGCGCGTTGGCCGGTCCGGAGAGCAGTTCCACGGCGGCGGCCAGTTCGGCGGTCCGCAGGTCCTCGGTGCGCTCGGAGCCTGCCGGCACGGGGGACTCCCCGCGCTCCGAGCGGGCCAGCGCCTGCGCGACGTCGTGGCTCTGCGCGGCCGCCCCGCCCTCCTGCACGTGGCCCCGGACGACGGTCCCGTACGTCAGGTCCTCCCAGTAGCTGCGCCCGTGCCAG
The DNA here is from genome assembly GCF_044753805.1 of Streptomyces sp. NPDC093225. NCBI lineage: Bacteria > Bacillati > Actinomycetota > Actinomycetes > Kitasatosporales > Streptomycetaceae > Streptomyces > Streptomyces sp. NPDC093225. The sequence goes on along the minus strand of NZ_JBIVNX010000022.1, from coordinate 38,215 downwards.
CCGCGGACCGCATCCACCCGCTCGCGCTCGGGGGATCCGGGTGGCGCCAACCGCTCGATCCGGTTCTCCAGGGCCTCGGCGCGCGCGGCCCGACCGGGGTGCTCCCACGCGTCGGCGCGCCGGCAGAGCTCCACGTACGAGACGAGCAGCCCGAGGTCGTCCGGGGCGACCTCCAGGCCACGCCGGTACGCCCGCTCGGCCTCGTCGTCGTGGTCGTCCTCGTCCTCGGCGGCGTGCGCGAGCCCCAGCCACCGGTACAGCACCGGGTCCGGGCCCGCCTCCGCGAGTCCCGCCTCGGCGGTCCGCCGGACCGCCGCGAAGCCGCCCACCTCGAAGAGCTCCGCGCAACGGGCGGCGGCGTCCTGCGACTTCCCCTGCCCCGGTGCCTGTGCCTGTGCTCGTGCCTGTGCTCGTGCCTGCTCTGCCATCGTTCTTTCCCACCCTGTTGACCAGTGCGAACACCCTCCGGCGGGGTGTCCGGCCAGTCAACGCCCGCCGGATCACGATTCGACGGCCCGGCCCGCCCCGGGGGCGGGGCCCGGCCGGGGGAGGCGTGCGGGGGCTGCTTAGGCTGGGGCCATGACTGGGGAAGCGGACCACGGGCTCGCGGGCGCCGACCGGCCCGAGCGCCGGATCAGGGTCGTACTCGCCGACGACCAGGCGCTGTTGCGCAGCGCGTTCAAGGTGCTGGTCGACTCCGAGCCCGACATGGAGGTGGTCGGCGAGGCCGCCGACGGGGCGCAGGCCGTCGAGCTCGCCCGCACCCGGCAGGCCGACGTCGTGCTGATGGACATCCGCATGCCGGGCACGGACGGACTGGCCGCCACCCGGATGATCAGCGCCGACCCGGAGCTCGCCGGCGTCCGGGTCGTCATGCTCACCACCTTCGAGGTCGACGAGTACGTCGTGCAGTCGCTGCGGGCCGGCGCCTCCGGGTTCCTCGGCAAGGGCGCCGAGCCCGAGGAACTGCTGAACGCCATCCGGATCGCCCACGCGGGGGAGGCACTGCTGTCCCCGGCCGCCACCAAGGGCCTGATCGCCACCTTCCTGCGCCACACCGGCGGGCTGGGCGCCGGTGACGACGGCGGCGGACCGGGCGGGGGAGCGGGCCGGCACGCCGAGCGGCTGGCCGCCCTGACCGGGCGCGAGCGCGAGGTGCTGGTCCTCGTCGCCGCCGGGCTCTCCAACGACGGGATCGCCGACCGGCTGGAGGTCAGCCCCCTCACCGTCAAGACCCACGTGAACCGGGCCATGGCCAAGCTCGGCGCCCGCGACCGGGCCCAACTGGTCGTCATCGCCTACGAGTCGGGTCTGGTCCGCCCCCGCGTGGACTGACTCCCTCCGCCAACCCCGACGCAGGGGAGGAGTACACCCCCGTACTCCAACCGCGGTATGCGCGAGATAAGGAAAGGGACCTGCGGGCGAGGAAGCGGGCCGCCCCTATGGCGGAGGGTGGACGGTGACCGGCGCTCCGTCGGCCGCGTACGACGTCCTGCCCGATCCGCCACGGAAGAGAGACCCACCACCCATGTCCTGGCTGTCCCGCTTCAGCCTCGCGCAACGGGCCTTGATCGGGCTCGTCTCGATCGTCGCGCTCGTCTTCGGCGCGATCGCCATCCCGCAGCTCAAGCAGCAACTGCTGCCGTCCATCGAACTGCCCATGGTGTCGGTCCTCGCGCCCTACCAGGGCGCCTCCCCCGACGTGGTCGAGAAGCAGGTCGTCGAGCCCCTCGAGGAGACCATCAAGGGCGTCGACGGCCTCACCGGCGTCACCTCCACCGCCAGCGAGGGCAACGCCCTCATCATGGCGACCTTCGACTACGGCGACGAGGGCACCAAGCAGCTCGTCGCCGACGTCCAGCAGGCCGTCAACCGGGCCCGCGCCCGCCTGCCCCAGGACGTCGACCCGCAGGTCGTGGCCGGCTCCACCGACGACATGCCGACCGTCGTGCTCGCCGTCACCTCCGACAAGGACCAGCAGGCCCTGGCCGACCAGCTCGAGCGCACCGTCGTCCCCGCCCTCGACGACGTCGACGGCGTCGGCACGGTCACCGTCTCCGGCGTCCAGGACCTCCAGGTCACCGTCACCCCGGACACCGCCAAGCTCGCGGCGGCCGGCCTCGACGTGCAGGCCCTCACCCAGGGCCTCCAGGCGGGCGGAGTCAGCCTCCCGGCCGGCTCCTTCGACGAGCAGGGCCAGAACCGCACCGTCCGCGTCGGCGGCGGCTACACCTCGCTGGCCCAGATCCAGGACCTGCGCCTGACCGCCGGCCCCGGCAAGCCCGCCGTCCGCCTCGGCGACGTCGCGGCCGTCACGCAGGAGGAGTCCACCCCGGTCTCCCTGACCCGCACGAACGGCAAGCCGAGCCTGGCCGTCGTCGTCACCATGGACAAGGACGGCAGCGCCGTCGCCATCTCCGACGCGGTCAAGGACAAGCTGCCCCAGCTGCGCGCCGACCTGGGCTCCGGCGCCGAGCTGACCGTGGTCAGCGACCAGGGCCCGGCCGTCTCGAAGTCCATCTCCAGCCTCACCACCGAGGGCATGCTGGGCCTGGCCTTCGCGGTCATCGTGATCCTGGTCTTCCTCGCCTCGCTGCGCTCGACCCTGGTCACCGCGGTCTCGATCCCGCTCTCCGTGGTCCTCGCGCTGATCGTGCTGTGGACCCGCGACCTGTCGCTCAACATGCTGACCCTGGGCGCCCTGACCATCGCCATCGGCCGCGTCGTCGACGACTCGATCGTGGTGCTGGAGAACATCAAGCGCCACCTCGGCTACGGCGAGGAGCGCGAGAGCGCCATCATCACCGCCGTGAAGGAGGTCGCCGGCGCGGTCACCTCCTCCACCCTCACCACGGTCGCGGTCTTCCTGCCGATCGGCCTCGTCGGCGGCATGGTCGGCGAGCTCTTCGGGTCCTTCTCCCTGACCGTCACCGCCGCCCTGCTGGCCTCGCTGCTGGTCTCCCTGACGGTGGTCCCGGTCCTGTCCTTCTGGTTCCTGCGCGCCCCCAAGGGCACCGCGCAGGACCCCGACGAGGCCCGCCGCGCGGCCGAGGAGAAGGAGGCGCGCAGCCTGCTCCAGCGCGCCTACGTCCCCGTGCTCCGGTTCGCCACCCGTCGCCGTCTCACCAGCGTCGCCCTCGCCCTCGTGGTGCTCGTCGGCACGTTCGGGATGGCCCCGCTGCTGAAGACCAACTTCTTCGACCAGGGCGAGCAGGAGGTCATGTCCGTCAAGCAGGAGCTGCCGGCCGGCACCTCGCTGGCCGCCTCCGACGCGGCCGCCCGCAAGGTCGAGAAGGTCCTGGAGTCCGTCGAGGGCGTCAAGGACTACCAGGTCACCGTCGGCTCCTCCGGCTTCCTCGCGGCCTTCGGCGGCGGTACGGGCTCCAACCAGGCCTCGTACCAGATCACGCTGAAGGACTCGGCCTCCTTCGAGGACACCCGCGACCGCCTCCAGGCGGGGCTGGCGAAGCTGGACGGCATCGGCACCACGAACATCGCCGCCGGCGACGGCTTCGGCAACCAGAACCTCAAGGTCGTCGTCAAGGCCGGCGACGCCGCCGTCCTGAAGAAGGCCGCAGACCAGGTGCGCGGCGCGGTCGCGGGCCTGAAGAACGTCGCCGACGTCGAGAGCGACCTGTCCCAGTCCGTCCCGCGGATCTCCGTCACCGCCACCCCGAAGGCCGCGGAACTCGGCCTGAACCAGGCCGCCCTGGGGCAGATCGTGGCCCAGTCCGTGCACGGCAACCCGGTCGCCAAGGCCGTCCTCGACGACACCGAGCGCGACATCGTCATCCGCTCCGCCCGCCCGGCCGCCACCATGGCCGAGCTCAAGGCCCTGCCCGTGGGCCCGGCGAAGCTCGGCGACATCGCGAAGGTCGAACTCGTGCCCGGCCCGGTGTCGATGACCCGCATCGACGGCGCCCGCGCCGCCACCATCACCGCCCGCCCGGTCGGCGACAACACCGGCGCGGTCAGCTCGGCCCTCCAGACCGAGCTGAAGACGCTGAAGCTCCCCGAGGGCGCCACCGCCTCCATCGGCGGCGTGTCCGAGGACCAGGACGACGCGTTCGCCTCGCTGGGCCTGGCGATGCTCGCGGCCATCGCGATCGTCTTCATGCTGCTGGTGGCCACCTTCAAGTCCCTGGTGCAGCCGCTGATCCTGCTGGTGTCCATCCCGTTCGCCGCCACCGGCGCGATCGGCCTGCTGATCGTCACCGGCACGCCGATGGGCGTCCCGGCGATGATCGGCATGCTGATGCTCATCGGCATCGTGGTCACCAACGCCATCGTCCTCATCGACCTCATCAACCAGTACCGGGCGCAGGGCCTGGGCGTGGTCGAGGCCGTGGTCGAGGGCGGCCGCCACCGGCTCCGCCCGATCCTGATGACCGCCCTGGCGACGGTGTTCGCGCTGCTGCCGATGGCCCTCGGCGTCACCGGCGAGGGCGGCTTCATCTCGCAGCCGCTGGCCGTGGTCGTCATCGGCGGCCTGGCCACCTCGACCCTGCTGACGCTGCTGCTGGTCCCGACGCTCTACGCGATGGTCGAGCTCCGCAAGGAGCGCCGCCGCGCGAAGCGGGCCGCCAGGCGCGCCGCCAAGTCCGGCACGGTCCCGACCCCGGCGTCCGCGTCCGACGACGCGGACGACGCGGACGACGCGTCGGAGCCGGTCACGGTCTGACCCGCCCCGGCCGCCCGAAGGCCCCGGTCCACCTCGCGGTGGACCGGGGCCTTCCCCGTTCCGTCCCCCGGGACAACCCGGTCGGTACGAGGGCACGGCCGGGACGTCCCAGGGACGAGCCCGGGAGGACGGTCCTGAGCTGGCTGGATGATCATCCCGCGCGTCCCGGGACGGATGGGACGCAGGAGGCCGCCGCGCCCCGTGTGGCAGCTTTTCGCTGTCCCCAGCGAAAGGCTCTCGACATGCGCATCCCCCGCCCCGCCAAGGGCGTCACCTCGCTCCTCCTCGCGGCCGTCGCCGCCGGCTCCCTGCTCGCGTCCGCCCCGGCCGCCCAGGCGGACGACTCCCTGTACAAGATCTGCAAGGACGAGTTCGGCACCCGCACCTCCCCGCGCGGCTTCGCCATCCCGCGGTACGACTACTCCGTCGGGGACTCCGACTCCTGCGTCTTCGCGCTGCAGGACCTCGTCGCGGCGTACGGCCTGACCTCGTGGGAGCAGAGCGGCGGCACCTTCGTCGACGGCAAGTTCGGCGCCCGTACCGACTCGGCCATCCGCAGGTTCCAGAGCAACCACAGCCTCCAGGCCGACGGCATCGTGGGGCCGCGGACCTGGGAGAAGCTCCTGACGGGCTGAGCCCCGCCCGCTCCGCGCGAGGTCCTTTCCGCGGTTCCCTTCCCGCGGAGCCCTGCCCTCCCCGCTTCCGTCCCGTCCCTTCCCCTCCCTACCTCACCGTCAGGAGAAGCTCCTCCATGTCCACGTCGCGCCGCATCCGCCCCCTGGCGGCCCTCGCGCTCACCGTGACCGCCGCGGCCCTCCTCGGCGCCCTGGCCGCCACCCCCGCCCAGGCCAGTTGGGGCGGTGAACTGCAGGCCTGCAAGAACGCCTACGGCTCCGAGTACTACCTGGGCTGGGACATCCCCACCGTGGTGCTGCGCAAGGGCTCGTCCGGGGTGTGCGTCCGGGAGCTCCAGGAGGAACTGCTCGAGGCGGGCGCGGTCCGCAGCGAGGACCAGCCCGGCTTCGTCGACGGCGCCTTCGGCCCCAAGACGTACAACGCGGTCGTGAACTTCCAGCGCCGCGCCTATGTCGAGGGCGGCGCGGACGGCGTCGTCGGGCGCAACACCTGGAACCGGCTGATCGCCACCGTCTACTTCGAGTAGTCCGGGGGCGGCACGCCCGCCCCCGCCCACCGAGAGGAACACCCACATGAACCCCCTCAGGCGTACGGCGACCCGCGCCGGGGTCCTGGGCGCGACCCTGCTCATGGCCGTCGGGTTCGCCGTCCCGCAGGCGTCGGCCCAGGCCGGCTACCTGGAGGCGTGCACCAGCCAGGTAGGCACCCGCTGGGCCCCCAACGGCTGGCCCGTCCCGGCCGTGACCCTCTCCCGGGGCTCCCGGGGCGACTGCGTGCGGGCGCTCCAGTGGGCACTGGTCCGCACGGCGTTCGTGAGCTCCGGCGACGCCCCGACCTTCATCGACGGCGACTTCGGTCCCAAGACCGAGGCGGCCGTGCTGCGGTTCCAGTCGGCGTACCCGGCGCAGACCGGCGGTCCGGACGGCATCGTCGGCGTCAAGACCTGGGGCTTCCTCCTCCCGGCCGCCCAGGGCTAGCCGTAACGGACGGCGAAATCCCCTCGCTCGGGGGGAGGTTGCACGAAAGGGGCACCCGATCGAATCGATCGGGTGCCCCTTCGGCACGAGAGGTGCGAGACGAGAGACGGCTACGGCAGTGCCAGCATCCGCTCGAGCGCCAGCTTCGCGAAGCTCTCGGTCTCCTTGTCGACCTGGATCTGGTTGACGAGGTTGCCCTCGGCCAGGGACTCCAGCGCCCACACCAGGTGCGGGAGGTCGATGCGGTTCATCGTGGAGCAGAAGCAGACCGTGCGGTCGAGGAAGACGACTTCCTTGCCCTCGGGGGCGAATCGGTTCGCCAGCCGCTTCACGAGGTTCAGCTCCGTACCGATGGCCCACTTCGAGCCGGCCGGGGCGGCCTCCAGCGCCTTGATGATGTACTCCGTCGAGCCCACGTAGTCCGCGGCCGCGACGACCTCGTGCTTGCACTCGGGGTGCACCAGCACGTTGACGCCCGGGATGCGCTCGCGCACGTCGTTGACCGAGTCGAGGCTGAACCGCCCGTGCACCGAGCAGTGCCCGCGCCACAGGATCATCTTCGCGGCGCGCAGCTCCTCGGCGGTCAGGCCGCCGTTCGGCTTGTGCGGGTTGTAGACCACGCAGTCGTCCAGCGACATGCCCATGTCGCGGACGGCGGTGTTGCGGCCCAGGTGCTGGTCCGGGAGGAAGAGCACCTTCTCGCCCTGCTCGAAGGCCCACTCCAGGGCCTTCTTCGCGTTGGACGAGGTGCAGATCGTGCCGCCGTGCTTGCCGGTGAAGGCCTTGATGTCGGCGGAGGAGTTCATGTACGAGACGGGCACCACCTGCTGGGCGACCCCGGCCTCGGTGAGCACGTCCCAGCACTCGGCGACCTGCTCGGCGGTGGCCATGTCGGCCATCGAGCAGCCGGCGGCCAGGTCCGGCAGGACCACCTTCTGGTCGTCCGTGGTCAGGATGTCCGCCGACTCGGCCATGAAGTGCACGCCGCAGAAGACGATGTACTCCGCCTCCGGCTTGGCCGCCGCGTCGCGGGCGAGCTTGAAGGAGTCGCCGGTGACGTCGGCGAACTCGATGACCTCGTCGCGCTGGTAGTGGTGGCCGAGGATGAAGACCTTGTCCCCGAGCTTCTCCTTGGCCGCGCGGGCGCGCTCCACCAGGTCCGGGTCGGACGGCGACGGCAGGTCGCCGGGGCACTCCACGCCGCGCTCGCTCTTGGGGTCGGCCTCGCGGCCGAGCAGGAGCAGGGCGAGAGGTGTGGGCTGGACGTCGAGGTCCTGCCGGGTGTGGGCGGTGGTCACGAGACACGCACCCTTTCTGTTCTGCGGAATGTCTGTTCCGCTGAGCTCACTTCTCGTCTACTTGACGTTATCTATCATAACTGCTTCACGTCAGTTTGACGATGCCGATAGTGTCGATGTGACGAATTCGCCGGGCGCGGCCGCGCGACTCCACCGTGGCGCGAGGGTGTGCGAGCATGAATATCTGACACAAGCGTCAGGCCCGGAATGAATCCGCGGCCCCGTCGGTTCAACCCGACGGCAAGAGTCCGACGTTTCCCTGCCCCGGCGGGGAGCCGCCCCACTTCGGGAGTGAATGCAGATGTCCGTTCAGGACGAGAAGACCACTGTGAGCGACGGCATCCTCCTGACCGACGCCGCCGCGGCCAAGGTCAAGGCCCTGCTGGACCAGGAAGGCCGCGACGACCTGGCGCTCCGCGTCGCCGTCCAGCCCGGTGGTTGCTCCGGCCTGCGCTACCAGCTCTTCTTCGACGAGCGCTCGCTCGACGGTGACGTCGTCAAGGACTTCGACGGCGTCAAGGTCGTGACCGACCGCATGAGCGCCCCGTACCTGGGCGGCGCCTCGATCGACTTCGTCGACACCATCGAGAAGCAGGGCTTCACGATCGACAACCCGAACGCCACGGGCTCCTGCGCCTGCGGCGACTCCTTCAGCTAAGCCGTCTCCGTCCAGGAGCGGCTCTGCAGAGGGCCTCGAGCACACGCCGAGGGCGGTCGTACCGGATGAGTTCCGGTGCGACCGCCCTCGGCGTTTCGTGGGGGTGGGCGCCGGCCCCTGGGGTGCCGGCCGGCTTGCGCCGACGCTCAGGTGCCGGCCGGCGGGCCCGGGGTCAGCTCGTGCGCGGCAGCGTCTTGCCCGTCGTGGCGTCGATCACCTTTCGGTCGCCCAGCGGCTGCTCCAGCGTCACCGTGAGGGACATCTCCTTCGCGATCATGATGCAGGCCTTGTGCGGGTCCGTCGGCGTATCGGTGATCTTCACCGTCACGGCCGTCGCGCTCTCCCGCACCGACGCGGAGTACGTGCTGCACACCCCGCCCCAGAAGTGCACCGTCAGCCGGCGTCCGTCCTCCTGGTACGAGAACCCCGGTGCCGACGCCGGCGGGACGGTCGGGGCGTCCGCCGCGAGCGCCGACTGCGAGACCGTGTGGTCCGGCCGGCCGTCGCGCCCGGCCACCGTGAACAACCACGCCGGCACCAGCTGCGCGCCCTGGTCGTCGGCCCGCGGGGTCAGCCCCAGCACCGCGCCCTCGACCTTCTCCGTGCGCGGCTGCTTCGGCGGGGCCGGCGACTGCGTGCACGGTGCGACGGAATCCGGCGCGGCCGGATCCGTGTCCTGTCCGCCTCCGATCCCGGTCGCCGCGCCGTGGTCGGCGGTCGTGGTGTCGTCGTCCGAGGTCGGGCCGCTGTCCGTCACCGAGCCGTCGTCCGAGACCGGCGTGTCCGGGCCGGCCGCCCCGACCTCGGGCGCGCCCGCGCCACCCCCCGGCATCTTCGGCACGTCGACGTTCGGCACCGGGGTCGCGCAGGAGTCGATCTCCGGGCTCCGGGACACCGCGTTCAGCCGCTTCAGGGCCTGGTCGGCGGTGATCACCGACTGCTGGCCGTCGCGCACCGGGGCCTTCAGGTTGCCGCTGCCGCCGGTCACCTGCCCGTCCGGGCCGATGATCAGTGCGGTCCGCCAGCCCTCGGTGGGCAGCCCGCCGATCACCGGGTCGGCGTTCACGTAGCGCGTGGCGCCGTGGACGACCTCGGCCTCCAGCTTCGCGCCGTCCTGGCCGGCCGCCTTGAGCACCGGGGCCGCGGCCGCCTTCGCCGCCGCCTCGCTCACCGGCGTACCGGTACCGCCGCCCTCGGGGAGGACGGCGGGGCCGCAGCTGTCGGACCCCTTCTTGCAGTTGTCGCCACCGGTCGGGTGGTACGCCGAGAACGTCCACGCCCCCGGGGCCTGCCGGCCCACCGTCAGGCGCATCCCGCCCGGGTCCTTCACGAGCCCGGCCTGCCACTGCTCGCCGACCAGCCGCGGCTCGCCCGCGATCCCGAGGGAGGCCGCGAGCCTGGCCACCTCGTCCTTGCCCACCTCGCCCTTGACGTCGTACGACGGCGCCGAGCCGGGGCCCTTCGGCAGGGTGCCCTCCGCCACGTAGACCACCCCGCCGCCGGACGGGTCGTGCTCGCCGGGCGCGATGCCCGGCAGGGGGGTGTCGCCGTCCGCCTTCTGCTCGCGGGAGGCGGCCGTGTCGCCGAGGGCCGCCTTGGACTCGCCGCCGCCCGAGGCCGACGCCGCCCAGTACGCGCCGCCGCCCCCGGCCAGCAGCACGGCGGCCGCCACCGACACGACGGCGAGCCGGGGCCGCCGCCGCTCCTGTGCACTGCGCTCGTCCGTACGCTCGCTGGTCACCGCATCGCTCCTTCGCCCGCAGTCCCGTTCGTGGTGCCCCTGTGACGGAAGCCGGGGCCAACCGGTTCCCTGGTCCTTTCGGTGGGTGGGTGGGCGCCTGGGTGGGTGGTGGGTGGGTGCGTGGGCGGGTGGCTGGGTGCGTGGGGGTGGGGGCGGGGGCGCCCGCTTCAGTCGCCGTACTGCGCCGTACCCGCGATCAGGCGGGCGGAAGCCGTCGGCACGCGCACCCCGTGGATCTCCGTCGGGCTCACCGGCGCCGGTCGCGGCTCCGCCGGCACCGCCCAGTGCCGCGCCATCCGCGCCGAGGCGCCGAGCAGCTCGGCGAACGAGCCGTCCCCGCCGTCCTGGCCGCGCCGGGCCGCGGAGCGCGCGAGGTGTGCGGGGCGTGCGGGGTGGGTGGGGTGTGCGGCGTAGGGGGAGTGCGGGGAGTACTGCGTCATGGAGGTGCTCCCGATTCTGTGAGGGGTACCACGGGTAACCGGGTACCTGGGCACCGTAGGCACGGCGATCTCCACGAAGAAAGACCTACTATCGGGTAGTTTCCTACGGTCGAACCTCCGGCCGGAAGCGTCCGGTACGGGCCCGGAAGCGGGTAGCGTGGGATGTCAGCCTTTCGCCGCCCGCAGGAGCATCCACGCCGTGCGTATCGCAGTCACCGGCTCCATCGCCACCGACCACCTCATGACCTTCCCCGGCCGCTTCGCCGACCAGCTGGTCGCGGACCAGCTGCACACGGTCTCCCTCTCCTTCCTCGTCGACAACCTCGACGTACGCCGTGGCGGCGTGGGTCCGAACATCTGCTTCGGCATGGGCCAGCTCGGCTCCCGCCCGGTCCTGGTCGGCGCCGCCGGCTACGACTTCGGCGAGTACCGCGCCTGGCTCGACCGCCACGGCGTCGACACCGACTCCGTGCGCATCTCCGAGGTCCTGCACACCGCCCGCTTCGTGTGCACCACGGACGTCGACCACAACCAGATCGGCTCCTTCTACACCGGTGCCATGAGCGAGGCCCGCCTCATCGAGCTCAAGTCGGTGGCCGACCGGGTCGGCGGCCTCGACCTGGTCCTCATCGGCGCGGACGACCCGGAGGCGATGCTGCGCCACACGGAGGAGTGCCGGACCCGGAACATCCCGTTCGCGGCCGACTTCTCGCAGCAGATCGCCCGCATGGACGGCGACAACATCCGCACCCTGATGGAGGGTGCGACCTTCCTCTTCTCGAACGAGTACGAGAAGGGCCTGATCGAGACGAAGTCCGGCTGGAGCGACAAGGAGATCCTGGCCAAGGTCGGCACCCGTGTCACCACGCTGGGCTCGCGCGGCGTCATGATCGAGCGGGAGGGCCAGGAGACGATCACCGTCCCGTGCCCGCCGGAGGAGAAGAAGGTCGACCCCACCGGTGTGGGCGACGCCTTCCGCGCCGGCTTCCTGACCGGTCTGGCCTGGGGCGTCGGCCTGGAGCGGGCGGCGCAGGTCGGCTGCATGCTGGCCACGCTGGTCATCGAGACCCTGGGCACGCAGGAGTACACCCTGGCCCGCGCCCACTTCATGGAGCGGTTCACGGCTGCTTACGGCGAGGACGCGGCCGCTGAGGTCCGGGCGCACCTGAGCGTCTGACCTTCGGGTCTGGTTGTCGGCCGAGCCCCGTCCTGGTTTTGGGCGGGGCTCGGTGTCTTTCCTGTGACGGGGCGGGCGTGGTTCCGGTGGCGGCGGCCCGGCTGCTTCGGGGTGGGGGCCGGTGTCGGATCTCGCTCGCTCGGCGAGTGGAGCGGGGGCTTCGGCTGGCTCGCTTCGGGGGTGGGTCCCGTGGTGTGTGGGTCCCCTCGGCGCTTGACGCGTCGTGGCCTGCAGGCCCTGCGGCAGGCCCACCCCGGAGGCTTCGGGGCTTCGCCCTGGCCTTCGGCCACCTCCGGCCCGGGCCTGCCTCCGGTCCAGCCTGCCACCCCTGTCAACCGCCTCCCCCACACACCACGGCACCCACCGGGCACCGCCAAGGACGTGGGCTGGGCCGGGGCGGGTCGGACGGGGTTCGGGGTGGTTCCCGCATAGGGTGCCGGGGGAGCTGACGGAGGCCGGCGTCGTGGGGTCGGCCCGGACGAGGGGTGCCGATGGAGCGGAAGCGGGTCGCCCCCGAGGAGCGGTACGGGCAGCTGGTCGCGGTCTTCGAGGCCGAGCCCGGTGTGACCGTCCCCGGCGACGAGCCGCAGCGGGCGGGCAAGTTCGGCGCGGACGCCATGAAGACCGGCGGCAAGATCTTCGCGATGCTCGCCGGGGGCCGGCTGGTGGTGAAGCTCCCGCGGGCCCGCGTCGATGCGCTGGTGGAGGCCGGGGAGGGGGAGCGGTTCGACCCCGGGCACGGGCGCGTGATGCGCGAGTGGTTCAGCCTGGACCCCGGCTCGGCGCTGGCCTGGGACGGACTGGCCCGCGAGGCCCTGGAGTTCGTCACCCCCCGCCGCTGAGCGGTGCGGCGGTCAGTGGAGGCGGCGGACGCGGTACGACGTACCGACGTGCGCCGGGAACTCGCCGAGGTACTCGTGCCCGCGCATCGCGCACCAGGCCGGGATGTCCAGTCGCGCCACCTCGTCGTCGGAGACGACGGTGACGGTGCCGCCCACCGGGACCCGGAGGACGGCCCGGGCGAGGGAGATGACCGGCTGCGGGCAGCGCTCGCCGAGGGCGTCGATCTCCAGCGACTCCGCGTCGGGGGCGACGGGCGTGACCGGGGGGACGGCGCCGAGTTGCTCGCGGACGCCCGCCACCGCCGCGGGCAGCACGTCCAGGAGGCGGTTGACCTCCTCCGCCGTGGTGCCCGGGGGCAGGGAGACCCGTACGTTCCCCTCCGACAGGACCCCCATCGCCTTGAGCACGTGGCTGGGCGTCAGCGTCGAGCTCGTGCAGGAGGAGCCGGAGGAGACGGAGAAGCCCGCGCGGTCCAGCTCGTGCAGGAGGGTCTCCCCGTCGACGTAGAGGCAGGAGAAGGTGACGAGGTGCGGCAGGCGGCGGTCGGCCGCGCCGACCACCTCCACGTCCGGGACGAGGCGGGCCACCCGGCGGCGGATCCGGTCCACGAGGACGCGCAGCCGAGCGGCCTCCGCCCCGGCCTCCGCCCGTACGGCCCGCAGGGAGGCGGCGGCGGCGACCACGGCCGGGATGTTCTCGAAGCCGGGGGCGCGGCCCGACTCCCGCTCGTCGGCCGGACCTTGCGGGGCGAACCGGACACCCTTGCGGACGGCGAGCAGTCCGACGCCGGGCGGGCCGCCCCATTTGTGGGCGCTCCCGGTCAGGAGGGACCACTCGCCCGGCACCTGACCCCACGCCAGCGACTGCGCCGCGTCCACGAGGAGCGGCACCCCTGCCGCCCGGCAGAGCTCGGCCACCTCCGCGACCGGCTGCACGGTGCCGACCTCGTGGTTGGCCGACTGCAGGCAGGCCAGGGCGGTGTCGGGGCGCAGCGCCTCGGCGTACCCGGCGGGGGAGACGGCCCCCGAGCGGTCCACCGGGACCTCGGTGCGGGTGCCGCCGCGGGACTCGTGGGCCTCCGCGGCGTGCAGCACAGAACTGTGTTCGACGGCTGATACGACCAGATGCCCGCCGACACGCCGGCGGCCGGCGAGCGCCCCTTCGACGCCGACGTGGACCGCGCGCGTCCCCGAAGGAGTGAACACGAGCTCGTCCGGCCGACAGCCCACCGCCTCGGCCGCGGTCTCGCGCGCGGCGTCCAGCAGCAGCCGGGCCCGGCGGCCCTCGCGGTACAGGCGCGCCGGGTCGGCCCAGCCCTCGTCGAGGGCGGCCAGCAGGGCCTGTCGGGCGACCGGGTGCAGCGGGGCGGCGGAAGCGGCGTCGAAGTACGGCACACGGGAACCGTACGGCACCCCGCGGCGCCCTCCGCCGGGCGCGGCCCGGGGCGGCGGCGGTGGTCGCCGGGTCCGCCCGCCCGGCCCGTTCCAGTGACCGTCAAATACCCCCCGAACCCAGTCGATCGGGGCGCGTCGAGGTGTCCCCCGGACGGCGGAGCCACCCCTTCGGGCGCTGTAGCGGCGCGTTGGGCACCCTCCCCGCGCGACCCCAAATAGCGTCCAGTAGGGTTTGGTCCGCATAAACATCCAAACCCCTGCCCGCGCCAGGGCCGGCGACCGACCCGCGAGACGGCCGCAGCCGGTCGCGCGGGCCGAATCCTCGGGAAGGCGCTACGTGAGTCCCTACGGCTCCGACCGCTCGCCGCGGCGCCCGATGCGGCGGAAGCTGCTGCAGGCGCTGACTGCGGGTGTGGTCCTGGCGACCGCCACTGGTTGCTCGTATACCTGGAAAGACTTCCCCCGCCTCGGAATGCCCACCCCGGTCACCGAGCAGGCGCCGCGCATCCTCTCCCTGTGGCAGGGATCGTGGGCGGCGGCCCTGGCCACCGGCGTGCTGGTCTGGGGCCTGATCCTGTGGAGCGTCATCTTCCACCGGCGCAGCCGCACCAAGGTGGAGGTCCCGGCGCAGACCCGGTACAACATGCCGATCGAGGCGCTGTACACCGTGGTCCCGCTCATCATCGTCTCGGTGCTGTTCTACTTCACCGCGCGTGACGAGTCCGAGCTCCTCGCCCTGGACAAGCCGAAGCACACGATCAACGTGATCGGCTTCCAGTGGAGCTGGGGCTTCAACTACATCGAGAACGTCGACGGGGACGTGTCGACCCCGAGGCTCCGCGAGGTCCCGAAGGAGCTCGCCTCGATCCCGGACAAGTTCTCCAAGGACTTCCCGGCCGGCGCCGAGGGCGTCTACACCAAGGGCGTTCCGGGCGACCGGAACCTGCAGACGGGCAACCCGGGCCCGACCCTCTGGCTCCCCAAGGGCGAGAAGGTCCGCTTCATCCTGTCGTCCAACGACGTCATCCACTCCTTCTGGGTGGTGCCGTTCCTCTTCAAGCAGGACGTCATCCCGGGCCACACCAATGTCTTCGAGGTGACTCCTTCGCAGGAGGGCACCTTCATGGGCAAGTGCGCCGAACTCTGCGGCGTCGACCACTCCCGGATGCTCTTCAACGTCAAGGTCGTCTCCCCCGAGCGCTACCAGGCGCACCTCAAGGAGCTGGCCGAGAAGGGTCAGACGGGTTACCTCCCGGCGGGCATCAAGCAGACCGATCCGGCCCGGAACTCGGAGACGAACAAACTGTGAGCATCCTCAACGAACCCCAGGGTGCCGCCGCGGCCGACTCGTATGAGAACGAGCTGCCGGTGCGGCGCAAGGAGCCCGGCAACGTCATCGTCAAGTGGATCACCACCACGGACCACAAGACGATCGGCTCGCTCTACCTCATCACCTCGTTCATCTTCTTCTGCATCGGTGGTGTCATGGCCTTGGTCATGCGCGCCGAGCTGGCCCGCCCGGGCACGCAGATCATGTCGAACGAGCAGTTCAACCAGGCGTTCACGATGCACGGCACGATCATGCTGCTGATGTTCGCGACGCCGCTGTTCGCCGGTTTCGCGAACTGGATCATGCCGCTGCAGATCGGCGCGCCCGACGTGGCGTTCCCGCGGCTGAACATGTTCGCCTACTGGCTCTACGTCTTCGGCTCGGTCATCGCGGTGGCCGGCTTCCTCACCCCGCAGGGTGCGGCCGACTTCGGCTGGTTCGCCTACTCCCCGCTGTCGGACGCGGTCCGCTCGCCGGGCGTCGGCGCCGACATGTGGATCATGGGTCTGGCCTTCTCCGGCTTCGGCACGATCCTCGGCTCGGTCAACTTCATCACCACGATCATCTGCATGCGCGCGCCCGGCATGACGATGTTCCGCATGCCGATCTTCACCTGGAACGTGCTGCTGACCGGTGTCCTGGTCCTGCTCGCCTTCCCGGTCCTGGCGGCCGCGCTCTTCGCGCTGGAGGCCGACCGCAAGTTCGGCGCCCACGTGTTCGACGCCGCCAACGGCGGTGCACTCCTGTGGCAGCACCTCTTCTGGTTCTTCGGACACCCAGAGGTGTACATCATCGCCCTACCGTTCTTCGGAATCATTTCCGAAGTGATCCCGGTCTTCTCGCGCAAGCCGATGTTCGGTTACATCGGCCTGATCGCCGCGACGATCGCGATCGCCGGTCTCTCCGTGACCGTGTGGGCCCACCACATGTACGTCACCGGTGGTGTGCTGCTGCCGTTCTTCTCCTTCATGACCTTCCTGATCGCGGTCCCGACCGGTGTGAAGTTCTTCAACTGGATCGGCACCATGTGGAAGGGCTCGCTGTCCTTCGAGACCCCGATGCTCTGGACGATCGGCTTCCTGATCACCTTCACCTTCGGTGGTCTGACCGGTGTCATCCTGGCCTCGCCCCCGATGGACTTCCACGTCTCCGACTCGTACTTCGTCGTCGCGCACTTCCACTACGTCGTCTTCGGCACCGTGGTCTTCGCGATGTTCGCCGGCTTCCACTTCTGGTGGCCGAAGTTCACGGGCAAGATGCTGGACGAGCGCCTCGGCAAGATCACCTTCTGGACGCTGTTCATCGGCTTCCACGGCACGTTCCTCGTCCAGCACTGGCTGGGTGCCGAGGGCATGCCGCGCCGCTACGCGGACTACCTCGCGGCCGACGGCTTCACCGCGCTGAACACGATCTCCACGATCAGCTCGTTCCTGCTCGGCATGTCGATCCTGCCGTTCTTCTACAACATCTGGAAGACGGCCAAGTACGGCAAGAAGGTCGAGGTCGACGACCCGTGGGGTTACGGCCGTTCGCTGGAGTGGGCGACCTCCTGCCCGCCGCCGCGGCACAACTTCCTCACCCTGCCGCGGATCCGCTCCGAATCCCCGGCGTTCGACCTGCACCACCCTGAGATCGCGGCCCTCGACCACCTCGAGGACCACGGTCCCGTCACCGCCGTCGCGGGCGGCAAGGAGGCCGGCAAGTGAAGATCCAGGGCAAGATGTTCCTCTGGCTCTCCGCGTTCATCCTGATCATGGCCGTCGTGTACGGCGTGTGGTCGAAGGAGCCGGCGGGCACCACGGCGCTGTTCCTGGCCTTCGGCCTGAGCGTCATGATCGGCTACTACCTGGCCTTCACCGCCAAGCGCGTGGACGCCATGGCGCAGGACAACAAGGAAGCCGACGTCGCGGACGAGGCCGGCGAGCTCGGCTTCTTCTCCCCGCACAGCTGGCAGCCGCTCTCCCTGGCCGTCGGTGGCGCCCTGGCCTTCATGGGCGTCGTCTTCGGCTGGTGGCTGCTGTACTTCTCCGCTCCCGTGATCATGGTCGGTCTGTGGGGCTGGGTGTACGAGTACTACCGCGGCGAGAACGCGAACCAGTAGCACTCGCGCCCGACGCGGCACGTGGGGCCCGGACACCTCGTCACCGAGGGGTCCGGGCCCCTTGCCGTACCCCGGGGCGCTCCATTACCAGAGACCGATCGTTTTGCCGAGCACCCTCGTTTGCAGTCACCCCGCATGCCGTAATTGTCATACCTTCATAGCGTTGAGGGCATGAGCCACTCACCGCGTCTTTGGACGGTTGTCAGCTGCTCCCTGCTGGTCGCGTCCCTCGGGGCCGGGGCCACCGCCTGCGGGACCGACGACAACCCGCTCTCCGCCCGCCCCTTCGACGCGAGCGACCAGGTCGCCTTCAACACGAAGGCGGGCAGCCGCGCCGTCGACCCCGACCGGCCCCTGGAAGTCACGCTCAAGGGTGACGGCGGCCGTATCACGGACGTCACCGCCGTCGACGCCCACGGGCGGCGACTGGCCGGCGAACTCTCCGCCACCGGCGACCGCTGGCGCAGTACCACCGCTCTCGCCGCCGGCGTCCGCTACACCGTCACCGTCGGCACCGAGGACGCCCGCGGCGCCCCGGGGGAGCGCACGATGACGTTCGAGACCACCCCGGCGAAGAAGCTGCTGACCGCCGAATTCGGTCCCGACACGGGCACGTACGGCGTCGGGCAGCCCGTCACGGCCGAACTCAGCGAGCCCGTCAAGGACAAGGCCGCCCGCGCGGTCGTCGAGCGGGCCCTGGTCGTCGAGTCCAGCCCCCACACCGACGGCTCCTGGTACTGGGTCGACGACAAGAAGCTGCACTTCCGCCCCAAGGAGTACTGGCCGGCCCACGCCACCGTCTCCGTACGGAGCAACCTGGAGGGCGTCCGCATCACCGACCACCTCTACGGCGCCGGCGCCACACCCCTCAAGCTCACCATCGGAGACCGGGTCGAGGTCGTCACCGACGCCGCAGCGCACCAGCTGACCTTCAAGCGCAACGGAGAGGTCGTCAACACCATCCCGGTGACCACCGGCAAGCCCGGCTTCTCCACCCGCAACGGTTACAAGGTGGTGCTCGGCAAGGAGTACTTCGTCCGGATGCGCAGCACCACCGTCGGCATCGCGGAGGGCACCTCGGACTCGTACGACCTGCCCGTCTACTACGCGACCCGGGTCACCTGGAGCGGTGAATACGTGCACGCCGCGCCCTGGTCCGTGGGCTCGCAGGGGTACGACAACGTCAGCCACGGCTGCACGGGCATGAGCACGGACAACGCCGCCTGGTTCTACGAGAACATCAAGCAGGGCGACGTCGTCCAGGTCGTCAACAGCCTGGGCGACGAGATGGACCCGTTCGGCAACGGCTACGGCGACTGGAACCTGGACTGGAAGAAGTGGCGCGAGGGCAGCGCCCTGCTGGCCGGCACCCAGGACGGCCGCAGCCCCGCCGACACGGCACGACTGCGGCCCCAGGTGTGAGAACGGGCCCGCCGGGGCCCGGTACGCCGTGAGGAGGAAGGGAGGGGCTGCTCAGGCGGCGTGGTTGTTGCCCGACAGCCTGCGCCGCAGCAGCCCCGCCAGGGCGTCCGCCAGCTCCACCGGGTCCACCGGAAGCGTCACCGCGGCGTCCGCGCGGCTCCAGGTGGCCAGCCAGGCGTCCTGCGGCCGGCCGATCAGCAGCACCACCGGCGGGCAGTTGAACACCTCGTCCTTGATCTGCCGGCACACGCCCATGCCGCCCGCCGGCACGGCCTCGCCGTCCAGTACGCACACGTCGACGCCGCCCTCGTCCAGGGCCTTCAACACGGCCGGCAGCGTCGCGCACTCGAGGAACTCCACCGGCGGCAGGTCCGGTGCCGGCCGCCGTCCCGCGGCCAGCCGCACCTGCTCGCGCGCAGTGGCGTCGTCGCTGTAGACCAGGACCCTCGCAGTCGCCCGCATCGTTCCTCCACGTGTCACAAGAATCACGTTGATGTTGCGCGGACTCTACTCCGTCCGACGGCCCCTCAACATCGGTTCGGACAGGCATCGGATGGGCCGTTCGGGCAGTGCACACCTCCCGGACACTCCGAACGGCACCCCCCGGCGTGAGGGCCGGATAAGCGACCGACATAATGTCGGTCGTGGCGACAGCAACGACAGTAGATACCGGGCACGCGCACCCGACGGTCAATCGACCGAACCTCGTCAGCGTCGGAACGATCATCTGGTTGAGTTCCGAGCTGATGTTCTTCGCGGCCCTCTTCGCGATGTACTTCACCCTGCGATCGGTGACCGGTACCGAGTACTGGACGGAACAGGCCTCGAACCTGAACCTGCCCTTCTCGGCGACCAACACCACGATCCTGGTGCTCTCCTCCCTCACCTGCCAGCTCGGCGTCTTCGCCGCCGAGCGCGGTGACGTGAAGAAGCTCCGCACCTGGTTCGTGATCACCTTCGTGATGGGTGCCATCTTCATTGGCGGCCAGGTGTTCGAGTACACCGAGCTGGTCAAGCACGAGGGCATCTCGCTCTCGTCCGGCCCCTACGGCTCGGTCTTCTACCTGACCACCGGTTTCCACGGTCTGCACGTGACGGGCGGTCTGATCGCCTTCCTGCTGGTCCTGGGCCGGACGTACGCGGCCAAGAGGTTCACCCACGAACAGGCCACGTCGGCCATCGTCGTGTCCTACTACTGGCACTTCGTCGATGTTGTCTGGATCGGCCTCTTCGCCACGATCTACCTGATCAAGTAACCGGGCCCGGCCCGACTCATCCAGCAAGCACCGACGCAGAAGATCCTGACACCGGGGTAATCCGTGAAAAAGCTCTCCGCACGACGACGCCATCCGCTGGCGGCGCTCGTCGTTCTACTCCTCGCGCTGGCGGCCACTGGGGGGCTGTACGCCGCCTTCGCGCCCGCGGGCAAGGCGCAGGCCGACGACACCGCCCAGTCCCTCGCCATCGAGGAAGGCAAGAAGCTCTACGCCGTGGGCTGTGCGACCTGCCACGGTACTGGCGGTCAGGGTTCCTCTGACGGCCCGAGCCTCGTCGGCGTCGGCGCCGCCGCGGTCGACTTCCAGGTCTCGACCGGCCGCATGCCCGCCCAGCAGCCCGGGGCGCAGATCCCCCGGAAGAAGAACATCTACTCCCAGGCGCAGATCGACCAGCTCGCCGCGTACATCGCCTCTCTCGGCGCCGGCCCGAGCGTGCCGACCGAGAAGCAGTACGACCCGGCGGGTGCCGATGTCGCCAAGGGTGGCGAGCTCTTCCGCAACAACTGCGCCCAGTGCCACAACTTCACCGGTGAGGGCGGCGCCCTGACGTACGGCAAGTACGCGCCGAACCTCGAAGGCGTGGAGCCGAAGCACATCTACGAGGCCATGCTCACCGGCCCGCAGAACATGCCCTCCTTCCCGGACAGCACGATGCCGGAGAAGCAGAAGAAGGACATCATCGCGTACCTCGAGACCGTCAACGGCGATAAGTCGGAGAGCCCCGGTGGCCTCAAGCTCGGTGGCCTCGGCCCCGTGTCCGAGGGTCTCTTCGGCTGGGTCTTCGGTCTGGGTGCGCTCATCGCTGTCGCCGTCTGGGTCGCGGCCCACACCGCTAAGGCCAAGAAGTCATGAGTAGCCAAGACATTCCCGAAGAGAACCTGCCGAGCGCGCAGGACGCCCACCACGGTGCGGTGACCGTCGCGGACGATCCGTTCGCCGACCCGGGCCTGCCGGCCCACAAGCCCCGTATCCAGGACATCGACGAGCGGGCCGCCAGGCGGTCCGAGCGCACGGTCGCCCTGCTGTTCACGGTCTCGATGCTGGCCACCATCGGCTTCATCGCGTCGTACGTGACCATCCCGGTCGACAAGATCGTCTACATCTTCCCGGTCGGTCACGTCAGCGGGCTGAACTTCGCCCTCGGCCTGACCCTGGGCGTCGCGCTCTTCTGCATCGGCGCGGGCGCGGTCCACTGGGCCCGCACCCTGATGTCCGACGTCGAGGTCGCCGACGACCGGCACCCGATCGAGGCCTCCCCCGAGGTCCGTGCCAAGGTCATGCAGGACTTCAAGGACGGTGCCGACGAGTCGGTCATCGCCCGTCGTCCGCTGATCCGCAACACGCTCCTCGGCGCGATGGCGCTGGTGCCGCTCTCCGGCGTCATGCTGCTGCGCGACCTGGGTCCGCTGCCGGAGGAGAAGCTCCGCAACACCGCCTGGTCGAAGGGCAAGCTGCTCATCAACCAGAACACCCAGGAGCCCCTGCGTCCCGAGGACGTCGCTGTCGGTTCCCTGACCTTCGCCGCCCCGGAGGGGCTGGAGGAGGAGCAGGAGGACTACCAGCAGCAGATCGCCAAGGCCGCCCTGATGATCGTCCGCATCCTGCCGGAGGACATCAAGGACAAGCGCGAGCTGGCGTGGTCGCACGACGGCATCGTGGCCTTCTCCAAGATCTGCACCCACGTCGGCTGCCCGATCAGCCTGTACGAGCAGCAGACGCACCACGTGCTCTGCCCGTGCCACCAGTCCACCTTCGACCTCTCCGACGGTGCCCGCGTCATCTTCGGCCCGGCCGGTCACGCCCTCCCGCAGCTGCGCATCGGCGTGAATGACGAAGGCTTCCTCGAGGCGCTCGGCGACTTCGAAGAGCCCGTCGGTCCTGCTTTCTGGGAGCGCGGATGAGCACTGCCACTGAAACCAAAAAGGCTCCGGCCGGCGAGCGCATCGCCGACTGGGCCGACGGACGACTGGGCATCTACAGCCTGGCCAAGTCCAACATGCGCAAGATCTTCCCGGACCACTGGTCCTTCATGCTGGGTGAGATCTGCCTCTACAGCTTCATCATCATCATCCTCACGGGTGTGTACCTGACGCTGTTCTTCCACCCGAGCATGAACGAGGTCGTGTACCACGGCTCGTACGTGCCCATGCAGGGTGTGACGATGTCCGAGGCCTTCTCCTCGACCCTGGACATCAGCTTCGACGTCCGCGGCGGTCTGCTCATCCGGCAGATCCACCACTGGGCGGCGCTGATCTTCATCGCGGCGATGCTCGTGCACATGATGCGCGTCTTCTTCACGGGCGCCTTCCGCAAGCCGCGCGAGGTCAACTGGGTCTTCGGCTTCCTGCTGCTGGTCCTCGGCATGTTCACCGGCTTCACCGGTTACTCCCTGCCGGACGACCTGCTCTCGGGCACCGGTGTCCGCTTCATGGAGGGCGCGATCCTGTCCGTGCCGATCGTCGGCACGTACCTGTCGTTCTTCCTCTTCGGCGGCGAGTTCCCGGGCCACGACTTCGTGGCGCGGTTCTACTCGATCCACATCCTGCTGCTGCCGGGCATCATGCTCGGCCTGCTGGTGGGCCACCTGATCCTGGTCTTCTACCACAAGCACACGCAGTTCGCGGGCCCCGGCAAGACCAACGAGAACGTCGTCGGCATGCCGCTGCTGCCGGTCTACATGGCCAAGGCCGGAGGCTTCTTCTTCCTGGTCTTCGGTGTCATCGCGGCCATCGCGGCGATCGCCTCGATCAACCCGATCTGGGCGCTCGGCCCGTACGTGCCGGACCACGTGTCCACGGGCGCCCAGCCCGACTGGTACATGGGCTTCTCCGAGGGTCTGATCCGTGCCATGCCCGGCTGGGAGATCAACCTGTGGGGCCACACGCTCGTCCTGGGCGTGTTCATCCCGCTGGTCATCTTCCCGCTGGTCCTGGTCGCGATCGCGGTCTACCCGTTCATCGAGTCCTGGGTCACCGGCGACAAGCGCGAGCACCACATCCTGGACCGCCCGCGCAACGTCCCGACCCGTACCGCCTTCGGTGTGGCCTGGCTGACGTGGTACGTCATCCTGCTGATCGCCGGTGGAAACGACATGTTCGCGCAGTACTTCCACCTGTCGATCAACTCGATCACCTGGTTCACCCGCATCGGCTTCTTCGTGGGCCCGGTCATCGCGTTCATCATCACCAAGCGCATCTGCCTCGGCCTCCAGCGCCGCGACCGGGACAAGGTGCTGCACGGTCGCGAGACCGGCATCATCAAGCGCCTGCCGCACGGTGAGTTCATCGAGGTCCACGAGCCGCTGCCGCAGGGCCAGCTGCACAAGCTGACCTCGCACGAGCAGTACGCGCCCGTGGAGATCGGCCCGACGGTCGACGAGAACGGTGTCGAGCGCAAGGTGAAGGCCGGCGAGAAGCTCCGCGCCAAGCTGAGCAAGGGCTACTACGCCGAGGGCAACCAGATTCCGAAGCCCACGGTGGAGGAGTTCAAGGAGATCCAGAGCGGCCACGGCCACCACTGATCCCCGACGGTCACCCGGCACCGCCGGCTGACCACGACATGTAGTCGCCACGGCAAGAGCCCCGTCCACACGCTGGACGGGGCTCTTCGCCGTCCGTGGGGGGTGGATAGGCTGAGGGTGACATGGGGGCCCGTGTGAACGCATCCGGGCCTCATCCGGCTGTGGACCCCAGGAGCGGACCATGAACGTTGTGACCCCGGCAGGCGGCGACAGCGTGGCGGCCGGGTCCTGGCCGGCCGTACTCGACGCCCTGCTCAACGGCAAGGACCTGACCGCGGACGACACCGCGTGGGCCATGGACCGCATCATGCGCGGCGAGGCCACCGACGCCCAGATCGCCGGCTTCGTGGTCGCCCTGCGCGCCAAGGGCGAGACCGTGGCCGAGATCAACGGCCTGGTGCGGGCCATGTACGCGCACGCCAACCTCATCGAGGTCTCCGGCCGCACTGTCGACATCGTCGGCACCGGCGGCGACGGCGCGAAGACCGTCAACATCTCGACGATGTCCTCGATCGTGGTCGCCGGTGCGGGTGCCAAGGTCGTCAAGCACGGCAACCGGGCCGCGTCCTCCGCGTCCGGCGCCTCCGACGTGCTGGAGAAGCTCGGCGTCAACCTCAACCTCACGCCGGCGCGCGTCGCCCAGGTCGCGGAGGAGGCGGGCATCACCTTCTGCTTCGCGGTCAAGTTCCACCCCGCGCTGCGGCACGTGGCCGCGGCCCGCAAGGAGCTCGGCATCCGCACCACCTTCAACGTGCTCGGCCCGCTGACCAACCCCGCCCGGGTGCGGTCGGTGGCCGCGGGCGTGGCCGACCCCCGGATGGCGCCCGTCGTGGCCGGCGTGTTCGCCGAGCGGGGCGCCTCGGCGCTGGTCTTCCGCGGCGACGACGGGCTCGACGAGCTGACCACCACGTCCACGTCGCGGGTGTGGTGGGTCCGGGACGGGGGCGTCACCGAGCTCGCCTTCGACCCGCGGGACGTGGGCCTGCCGCTGGTCGACGTCTCCGCGCTGCGGGGCGCGGACGCCTCGTTCAACGCCGACGTGGCGCGGCGCCTGCTGGCCGGTGAGACCGGTCCGGTCCGGGACGCGGTGCTGCTCAACTCGGCGGCCGCGCTGGTCGCGGCGGACCCCGGTACCGGGTCGCTGGAGGAGCAGCTCGTCGCCGCCATGGCGCGGGCCGCCGAGTCCATCGACTCCGGCTCGGCCCGTGCGACCCTCGACCGCTGGGTGGCCGCCAGCAACGCCTGACGCCCCCCTTGGCCCCCGGTCCCGTGGCGCCCCGCGCCCGGACCGGGGGTTCTCCCCGCAGGGCAGTGACGCGGAGGCCCGCGGGCAATCCGGGTCAACGGGGGCGCCGCTGGCTACAGTTGGGGCGTCGGGGCGGACGCGCGGTCGCGGGACCGCCAGGGGCACGCCGCCGCACGGGGGACGCCATGGGCGATCGCGAGGAACCGGATCCCGGCACGCCGACGCCACGGCACGGCACGCCCGGTCACGGCACGCCCGGTCACGGCACGCCCGGGCACGCCGGCCCCGCACCCGGGCCGCGGCCGGGAACCGGCGGACCCGGGTCGCCGGGCACGGCGTCGGGGGCCGTACGGGGATGGGCCGGACTGGGCGTCTGGTACCGCGAGCAGGACCCCGGCGTGAAGGCCGCCGTCATCACGATCCTCGGGTCCCTGGCCGTGGCTCTCGTCGGCGCCGCCGCGAACCTCGCCGTCGCCCTCATCGGCGCGCCGGGGGACGGGCCGGGCGCCGCCGCCCCGGTGCCGTCCGTGGTGACGACCTGGCCCGCGGAGCCCGAGGGGTCCGGACGCCCGGCGACCTCCACCGGCCCGACACCCACGCCCACCCCCACCCCCACGCCCACCCCGACGCGTTCCGCGTCCGACACGCGACCGCCCACCACGGACCCGACCGACACCGCACCACCCACCCGTCCGGACCCGCCCCGCGAGGAGCCGCCGGAGACGACCCCGCCCGCCCCGCGCCCCGTACGCGTCCGGTGGCAGGGCGAACTGGTCGTGGACGGCAGCGGCTACCGGGCCGGCGGCTGGTTCCTGGACTCGGCCCCGCCCTCGCGCGCCCCGCTCGGCGACCTCGGCCCCCGCGGCACCCACGAGCTGTACGGCCCCTACGCCCTCGTCGCCTGGAGCGGGGCCCGGTCACCCTCCCGCCAGCAGTGCGTCGAGCTGCTGAACAGCCGACTGGGGCAGAACGCCCTGGACGTACAGGTCGGCGACACGGCCTGCGTGGGGACCGAGAACGGCCGGGTCGCCCGGCTCACCGTGACCGGCTTCTCCGACCCCGACCGGCAGATCACCGTGGCCGTCACGGTGTGGGAGCGCCCCTGAGGCGGCCTCCGCGCCCCCACCGCGCCCCGCCACCTCCCCGCACTCCCGCACCCGGCCGCGGCCCAACACGGGTTCGCGGTACGGCTGTCCGGGATGCGGACACGGGTTGCGGGGCCGGGATCTTGTCGGCAGGATGCTCACAGGTCACGAGTGACAGCGTTTTGGCCCCGGCTTGCTGTCCGGCAACCCTCCGTCCGTGGCGGGGTGCCCCGGGTGATGACCAGGCCGTGGGCAGCGAGGTCCGCGGCAAGCGCGGACCCCTCGACCACCAGGGGTCCTGGTCCTCGAGGAGCGTTTTTCCGTGAGCAAGCGAATGCGATAGGCGCCCAGCGCCCCTCTTCTCCACCCCTCCGTACGCGCGGCCCCGCCGGGATCCCCGGTGTCCGTCCCGCCGTACGTCGAGGCACACCCCCGCCCGCGCGACCGTACAGGCGTACCCCCGGCGGGGTCAGCGAAGCCATTCACCCTGCATGCCCCGGGAGATACCGCCATGTCCGCGTACCCGAACGCCGCCGCCGTAGCCGCCACCACCTACGTCGCCACCGTCACCCCCACCGCCCCGGCCGCCGCCGAGGACGGCGCCGACGCCTGCTGCGCCGGCGCCCACGCGGCCGACGCCGACTGCGCCGCCGCGCCGCTGCCGGTCCTCGGCCGCGACGTCACCGTCCCCCTCGTCACCGGTGGTGAGGTCACCTACGCCGCCCTCGACTACGCCGCCAGCGCCCCGGCCCTCCAGCGGGTCTGGGACGACGTCGCGGCGTACGCCCCGTACTACGGGAGCGTGCACCGCGGGGCCGGGTACCTCTCCCAGCTGTCCACCGACCTCTTCGAGGCCAGCCGCGCCACGGTGGCCGAGTTCCTCGACTGCCGTTCCTCCGATCAGGTGATTTTCACCCGCTCGACGACGGACTCCCTCAACCTGCTCGCCCACGTGCTGCCCGCCGACTGCCGGGTGTTCGTCTTCGAGACCGAGCACCACGCCTCGCTGCTGCCCTGGAGCGGCCACCAGGTCACCTACCTCGACGCCCCGCGCACCCCCGCCGAGGCCGTCGACACGCTGGAGCGCGCACTCGCCGACCGCGACCCCCACGGCCCGGCCCTGGTGTGCGTCACCGGCGCCTCCAACGTCACCGGCGAGCTGTGGCCCGTCAAGGAGCTGGCCGCGGCCGCCCACGCGCACGGCGCCCGCATCGTCCTGGACGCCGCCCAGTTGGCCCCGCACCACCCGGTCTCCGTGCAGGACCTCGACGTGGACTGGGTCGCCTTCTCCGGACACAAGCTGTACGCGCCCTTCGGCTCGGGCGTGCTGGCCGGCCGGGCCGACTGGCTGCAGGCGGCCGCGCCGTACCTCGCCGGCGGCGGGGCCTCCCGCACGGTCGCCCGCGACGAGGACGGGGGAGTGGCCGTCGAGTGGCACGCCACCGCGGCCCGCCACGAGGCCGGTTCGCCCAACGTCATCGGCGTCTACGCCCTCGCCTCCGCCTGCCGGGCCCTGACCGAGGCGGGCTTCGACCGCCTGGTCGCCCGCGAGCAGGAGCTCGTGCGCCGCGTCCGGGAGGGCCTCGCGGAGGTCCCCGAGGTACGGGTCCTCTCGCTGTTCGGCGCGGACGCGGCCCGTGTGGGCGTCATCTCGTTCGTCGTCGAGGGCTGGAACAGCTCGCACTTCGCGGCCGCGCTCTCCGCCGAGTACGGGATCGGCGTGCGCGACGGGCTGTTCTGCGCCCACCCGCTGGTGCGCACCCTGCTCGGCGGCGCGCCGCAGGAGCCCGGCGCGTGCGGGTCCCCGGAGGCCGCCCCGGGCGAGAGGTCGCTGAACGCGATCCGGGTCAGCTTCGGCGCGGGTACCCCCGACGAGCACGTGGAGCGGTTCGTCCGCGCCGTGCGGGAGCTGGTCTCCCACGGCGCCCAGTGGGAGTACCGCACGCAGGAAGGCCGCTGCGTCCCGGCCGTCTGATCCCCCGCCCGCCGCCGGGGTGGCTCCCCGTCCCGCGCCCTGCCGTCGGGGGGGCCTCGGCGCCGGCCCGTCGGATTGTTCGCTGGGGGCCGGGCCGGGGACTCCCTACGCTGTGTTCATGATCATGTGGCAGGGCATCGCGGACGCCGGGTACACCGTGCCGGCCGGACACGGCCTCGACGACCTGGTGGCCGGGCTCTCCCGCGCGCTGGCCGACCCGGACCCCGAGGTCAGGGACGGGGCGGCGTACGCCGTCCTGGCGGCCTGGATCGACCGTGGCGTGATCGACGCGCCGCGGCGACGGGCCCTCGGCGACGAGATGGCGGCCCGGTTCGGTCACCCCGAGGTGCAGGCCCGCACCTTCGCCCCGCTGGTGCTGCGGATGCTGGTGCGCAAGGGGGAGTTCGCCGCGGGATGGGTGGACGCCTTCGCCCACTGGTACGTCACCGAGGACGATCTGCGCGGCTGGGACGAGCGGCTCGGCTGGCTGCACGCGGCCGCGCACGGCGCCGACCTGCTGGGCGCCTTCGGGCAGCGGCCGGAGGTGGCGCCGGGACGCATGCCGGCACTGGCCGCGGACCGCCTGCTGGCCCCTACGGACCACGTGTTCGACCAGTTGGAGGACGACCGGTTGGCCCGCGGCCTCGCCCTGGCCCTGGACCGTCGGGACGCGGGGGAGGGCGACGCCACCGACTGGCTGCTGCCGCTGGAGGCCGCCCTGCGGGGAGTGGCCCGGGGCCCGGCCCCGGCCTGGGTCTCCAACACCCTGCGGACGCTACGGGCGCTGTACGTCCTCGTCGACCGCGGTGACCTCCCGCACCGCCGGCTCCTGCGAGTTCGGCTGGGCGAGGTCCTGGCGGCGTTCGACGCCCGCTGACCGCCGCGGACGCGGGGGCGGTGCCGGGGACGGGGGTCCCGGCACCGCCCTCCGTCGCTTCGTCGCCGTGTCGGTCAGGCGTCCAGGCCGATGGCGAAGGCCGCCTCGAGGTCGTGCTGCGAGTAGGTGCGGAAGGCGACGTGGGTGTCCGTGGCCTCGACGCCCGGGATCTTGCTGATCCGGCCGGGGATGATGTCGGCCAGGTCCTCGTGGCGGGAGACCCGCACGAGGGCGATGAGGTCGTACGTACCGGTGACCGAGTAGACCTCGCTGACGTTCTCCAGGGCCGCGATCCGCTCGGCGATCTCCGGGATCCGGTCCACGCTGGTCTTGATGAGGACAAGGGCAGTGATCACGGCGTGCTGTCTCCCTCGGTGGCCGCGGCTGATCTCCTCACTGTAGTCGTACGCCGGTAGCGGCCCCAGGCGTACAGGAAGCCCAGCGTGAAGCCGACGAGGTGGGCCAGGTACGCCACCCCGGGACCGCTGCCGGCCCGGTACTGGGCCAGGCCCTGGAGCGCGAACCAGAAGAGCAGGACCACCCAGGCGGGCAGGCGCAGCGGCAGGAAGAAGAGGAACGGGAAGACGCTGGTCACCCTGGCCCGCGGGAAGAGGCACAGGAACGCGCCGAGCACCCCGGAGATCGCCCCCGAGGCGCCGACCAGCGTCTGGTCGGAGGAGGCGTTGGCCGCCGCGTACGCCACCATCGCGAGGTAGCCGCAGACGAGGTAGAAGACGGCGAACTCCACTCGGCCCATCCGCTCCTCGGTCATCGCGCCGAAGACGTACAGGAAGAGCATGTTGCCGAGCAGGTGCAGCCAGTTCCCGTGGACGAACAGCGCCGTCAGCGGGGTGAGGGCGGTGCGGATGCCGCCGGCGAAGAGCTCGTCGGGGACCACGCCCCATTCGCGCAGGTAGGCGGTCTGCTCCGCGAGCAGCG
This sequence comes from Streptomyces sp. NPDC093225, assembly GCF_044753805.1. Lineage (NCBI taxonomy): Bacteria > Bacillati > Actinomycetota > Actinomycetes > Kitasatosporales > Streptomycetaceae > Streptomyces > Streptomyces sp. NPDC093225. The sequence goes on along the minus strand of NZ_JBIVNX010000022.1, from coordinate 8,598 downwards.
CGTCCCCGGTGCCGTACGACGGGACGAACCCGGACAGCGGCCCCGCGAGGAACAGCACCGCGCCGGCGGCGATCAGGGCGTGGGTGATCACCGCGCCCCGGACGGCTCCGCACCTTACGATCATGAACAGAGCATGACCTATCGGGACGGAACGGAACAGGCCGCCCCGCCGCGTCCCGTATGCGGGACGGGGCCCACCCGGGGCTGCCGTAAGGCCGTAGGGTTACGAGCGGTACCGAAGGCGTACCGAAGTGAGCCGTGGGGCGACGACGGCGTGGAGTCACGACGGGGTGAACCCGCGACCGATCCGGACCGCGCGGCACGCACGAAGGAGAGATCGGCCCGATGACGGTTCCCCTGCCGACCGCCACGACCCGCTGGCGCTGCACCCTGTGCGGCAACCTCACCCGTTTCGACGTCACCCGCTCGTCGAAGGTGGTCGAGTACGTCCACCTCGACCTCGCCGGAGAGCCCAAGGTGGAGGAGCGCGAGGTGCTGAGTGAGACCATCGAGTCGGTCCGCTGCCGCTGGTGCAACGCGGTGGACCAGATCGAGCTCGTGGACAGGCCGGGCGCCGACTCCTGAGGGAGCGGCACCCGCCGATTGAGGAACCGACGGTAGGGGTGACGGATTGTGGAGCCTGCAAGCGGCGCTGAACCGGCCGGCGCGGCCGGTGGTGGCGACGCCGAGGCGCTCGACCGGCCTCTGCCGGAAGGCGTACGGCGCAGGGTCGTCGCGTTCACGGCCGACGCGTTCGGCGGGCTGACGCTCGCCGACCTGCCGTCGCAGCTGCGCCAGTACGCCCGGTTCACCCCCACGCGGCGCGCCAAGTTCGCGGGCAACGCGATGGCCGCCGCGCTGGAGGGCGACCCGGTCTTCCGCGGCCGGATCGCCGAACGGCTCCGGGAGGCGCAGCCGGAGCTGGCCGCCGCCCTGGAGTCCGGCTCGTCGCCGGCCGCCGCCGACCCGCTGGACGTGGCGGCGGTGGCGTACGTCCTGCGCCCGGCCGGCTGGGTGAAGCTGGTGGCGGCCGCGGGCGAGGAGGCCCAGCGGGCCGACGCCGAGCGGGCCGGCGAGGAGACCCAGCGCGAGCTCGAACGACTGCGCGAGGAGCTGGCCCTGCTGCGCGAGCAGCAGCGCACCCACGGGGAGCACCAGCGGCACGAGCTGGAGGCGGCCCGCAAGGAAGCCGAATCGCTTCAGCGCAAGCTGCGCAGCGCCCTGAACGACGTCAAGCGCGGCGAGGCGGCGCTGCGGAAGGCCGCGGCCGAGGCCGACGCGTTCCGTGCCGAGGCCGCCGCGCAGGTGGCCGCGGCCGAGAGCGAGGGCCGGCGGCTGAAGTCCCGCCTGACCGAGGTGGAGGCGGCCCTGGAGGCCAGCCGCCGCTCGGCCCGCGAGGGGCGCAGCGTCGAGGACATGCGGCTGCGGCTGCTGCTGGACACCGTGCTGGAGTCGGCGCAGGGACTGCGCCGGGAGCTCGCCCTGCCGCCCGCCTCGGTACGGCCGGCGGACACCGTCGACGCGGTGGAGCCGGGCCGGATGACGCCCAAGGACATCGCGGCCCGGGCCCTGTCGGAGACGGACCCGGCGCTGCTGGACCAGCTGCTGGCGCTGCCGCAGGTGCACCTGGTCGTCGACGGCTACAACGTGACCAAGACCGGCTATCCGACGATGCCGCTGGAGAAGCAGCGGCTGCGGCTGCTGGGCGGCCTGTCGATGCTGGCGGCGCAGACCGGTGCCGAGGTGACGTGCGTCTTCGACGGCGCCGAGCTGGCCGCGCCGGTGCTGCTCGCGCCGCCGCGCGGGGTGCGGGTGCTGTTCTCCAAGGCCGGTGTCACCGCTGACGAGTTGATCCGGCAGCTGGTGCGGGCGGAGCCGCCCGGCCGGCCGGTGGTCGTGGCGTCCACCGACCGCGAGGTGGCCGACGGGGTGGCCCGCGCGGGGGCGCGGCCCGTTGCGTCCCTCTTGCTCCTCAAGCGGCTTTCACGCGCCTAGTCAAGTACTGCGCACTATGCCCGATTTGGCAGGGACGGTCCGTCAAGTGGCCGGTACGCAGCGTGCTCTGGATGTGAAGAAGTGGGCTTCCGGGCGAGATTTTGCTCGTCAGGATTTGAACTGATCACAGAAAGGTCACTAGGGTCTGGGCTCAAACCTTCGTGCGGTTGATCACTCATTCGGGGTGGCCGCGAAGGTACCGCCGCGACTGCGTTTCGTTCGGCGGCTCGAGGAAGAAGGAGCTCGCCCCCGTGGCGTCCCACCGTCGACCCAAGCAGCCGACCCGCGCTCGTGTGACCACGCTCACCGCGCTCGCGGCCGCAGCAGTAGCCCTCGCCTCCCAGAACGCGCAGGCGGCCCCCGCCAAGCCGAGCAAGGACGAGGTCAAGTCCAAGGTCGACGGTCTGTACGACCAGGCGGAGAAGGCCACCGAGAAGTTCAACGGGGCCCGCGAGCAGCAGCGCAAGCTCGAGAAGGAGATCGGCCAGCTCCAGGACAAGGTCGCCCGCGGCCAGGCCGAGCTCAACGAGATGCGCGACCAGATGGGTTCGATGGCCAGCGCCCAGTACCGCAACGGCGGTGTGGACAGCTCCATCCAGCTCCTGCTGTCGGACAACCCGGACGAATACCTCGCCAAGGCCTCCGTGCTCGACCAGTTGAGCGCCAAGCAGGTCGAGTCCGTCCACAAGATCCAGGAGAAGCAGCGGGCCCTCGCGCAGGAGCGCCAGGAGGCCGCCGGCAAGCTCAAGGACCTGGCGGACACCCGCAAGGAGCTCGGCGAGAAGAAGGCCGAGATCCAGGCCAAGCTCGCCGAGGCGCAGAAGCTGCTCAACTCCCTGACCGCCGAAGAGCGCCAGCGGCTGAACGACGACGACAACACCCGCGCCAGCCGCGGTGGTGGCGGCGGCGGTCGCGGCGGCAGCCTCGACCCGAACGTCAAGGGATCGGGCCACGCGGGCGAGGCCCTGGCGTACGCCAAAACCAAGCTGGGCTCGGCCTACATATCCGGCTACGAGGGCCCCAACGCCTTCGACTGCTCGGGTCTGACGCAGTGGGCGTACAAGCAGGCCGGCGTCGGCATCTCGCGCACGACCTACACGCAGGTCAACGACGGCACCCGGATCGGCCGTAGCCAGCTCCAGCCGGGCGACCTGGTCTTCTTCTACTCTGACCTGCACCACGTCGGCCTCTACGCCGGCAACAACACGGTGCTGCACGCCTCGAACCCGCGCGGCGGCGTCAAGTACGAGAACATGGACTACATGCCGTTCCAGTTCGGCGTCCGCGTCGCCTGACGGCAACACCCGTCGGCGGGTCCGGATCAATCGGACGACGACCCGCCGCCACCCGCCCAATCGGGCGAATCGCGACAACCCAAGCTGACCCCGCGCCCCGCCGGTGACCTGTGTTCTCCGGCGGGGCGTCACTGTGCGTGCCCCCGACGGTCGTTGGTCCCGCCCTCCCCGCGCGGCTACTGTCGGCCAGCGCGGGCCCCGGAACACGGCCGTCCACGGGGGGCGGACCCGGGCCCCGCGCGAGCGGAAGGGGTACGGCTCCTGTGGCGTCCCATCGCCGGCCCGCCTCGGGCCTCGACCGCGGTACGCGCGGCACCAGCCTCACCGTCCTGACCGCCGCCGCGGCGGCGACCGCGGCGGCGGCCCTGACCGGTGTCCCCGCGCACGCCGCCCCCGAGGAACCGGGTGCCGGCGCCCGAGCCCGGGTCGACCGGCTCTTCGAGGAGGCCGAGCAGGCCACCGAGCGCTTCAACGAGGCCGGGGAGCACGCCGCGAAGCTCCGCAAGGAGATCCGGCGCACCCAGGACGCCGTGGCCCGCGGCCAGGACCGGATCAACACCATGCGCGGCCTGCTCGGCACCTACGCCGGCGCCCAGTACCGCTCCGGCGGCGGCGTCGACCCCGCGGTCGAACTCCTCCTCTCCGACGACCCGGACGACTACCTGGAGAAGGCCGCGGCCCTCGACCGGCTCTCGCTGCGCCAGGCCGCCACCCTCACCGAACTCCGCGAGGCCCAGCGCCGACTGGGTCAGGAACGCCGCGAGGCCTCCCGCAAGCTCGGCGAACTGGAGGCGGTGCGCGCGGACGTGGCCCGCCACAAGCGGTCGGTCACGGCCAAGCTGGCGGCCGCCCGCCGGATCCTGGAGACGATGCCCTCCGACGAGCGGGCCGCCTTCGAGCGCGCCTCCCGCTCCGGCGGCCGCGCCGAGGCGATGCCCGACCTCTCCGGGGTCGCCGCCTCGTCCGGCCGGGCCGCCGCCGCCGTGCTGGCCGCCCGGGCCGCCGTGGGCCGGCCCTACGTGTGGGGGGCCACCGGACCCTCCGCCTTCGACTGCTCCGGGCTCATGGTGTGGTCCTACCGGCAGGCCGGCGTCTCGCTGCCGCGCACCTCCCAGGCCCAGCGGTCCGCCGGCCGGCGGGTGCCGCTGTCCGAGGCGCAGCCGGGGGACCTGGTCACGTACCGGTCGGACGCCAGCCACGTGGCCATGTACGTGGGCAACGGGCAGGTCGTGCACGCCCCCTACCCGGGCGCCCCGGTGCGCTACGACCCGGTCGGGATGATGCCGGTGTCCGCGGTGACGCGCCCCTGAGGCGGTGCCGCGGTGACGCGTCCCCGAGCCGGTACCCGCCGGCACCGCGCCCGATCGGGCGTACGGTCGTACGATCGGGCACGTGTTCCGACGTGCGACGCTCCGGCTCCTGACGCCGCTCGCCCTCCTGCCGGCCCTGCTGGCCGGGGGCTGCACGGCGCCGCCCGCACCCGTGGACGGGACCGAGCGGACGGAACGGGCCGTGGAGGGCACCCTCGACGGCTGGAGCGCGGCCTTCCTCGCCCGCGACGAGGCCCGCTACCTGGAGCTGGACCACCGGCCGGGTGCCCGGGCGACCTTCGCGGACGCGGCGCAGGTGCCGCTGGCCGCCTGGGACTACCGGGCCGGCTCCGTACGCGTCGACGGCAACCGGGCCTTCGTCTCGGCGGAACTGAGCTACCGCATCACCGGCTACGACGCGCGCCCGCTGGTCTCCGCCCGCGAGGTGGAACTGCAGCGGGGGCAGGCCCTCGAACCGGCCCGGACCGAGGCGCCCGAGGAGCCGGACGACGACGAGAAGGGCCCCGGGCGGCAGCGGGACGGCGGCTGGTACGTCGTCGCCGACCGGCCGGGCCCCGGGTCGCACCCGCTCCTGTGGGAGCAGGGGCCGGTGACGGCGGTCCACGGCACCCGGAGCCTGGTCCTGGGCGTCGGCCAGGACCGCGCCCTGCTGACCGGGGTGGCGGCGGACGCCGACCGGGCGGTGCCGGCCGTCCGCGCGGTGTGGCCCCGGCCGTGGGTGGGACGGCTGCTCGTGCAGGTACCGGAGTCCGTGGCGGCGATGGCGCAGCTGCTGGGGTCCCCGGCCTCCTCGTTCACCGGCATGGCGGCGGTCACCACCTCGCCGGGGGACCGGGTGACGATCAATCCGGAGGCGTACCAGCGCCTCGGTGACCTCGGCCGGCAGGTGGTGATCACCCACGAGGCCGTCCACGTCGCGACCCGGGACGCGACCACGCAGCAGACCCCGCTGTGGCTCTCCGAGGGCTTCGCGGACTACGTGGCCTACCGCGCGACCGGCCGCCCGCCGCAGCAGATCGCCCCGGCCCTGACCCGGGCGGTGCGCGCCGGTGCGCCGCCCACGACCCTGCCGGACGCGTCCCAGTTCGCCTTCGCGGGCGACGCGGACGCGCTGGCCCGGGCGTACGAGGGGGCGTGGCTCGCGGTCCGGATGCTGGCGGAGCGCTGGGGCGAGGCGCAGCTGGTCGCCTTCTACGAGACCGCCGGCCGTTCCCCCGACGCCGCCTTCGCCCAGCTCGGCCTGCTCCCCGCCGACTTCACCTCGTCCTGGCGCGACTACCTCCGCACGCAGCTCGGCTGACGGCCGGTCGGGGCGGCCGGTGGGGCCGCCGGGGACGGGGAGCGTCAGACGCGGGCCGGGCTCCGGCGGCGCGAAGGGACCGTGTCGCGCCAGAGGGCGCGGCAGGCCGTGGTCGCGGCGGCCACGAGGAGTCCGTTGCGCAGCACGAGCAGGCCCACGCCCAGCGGCTCGCTGTGGACGACGTACGAGAAGGCCAGCGGGAACTCCAGGAAGGTGGCCGCGGTGGCCGCCAGGACCAGGTGGGCGGCCGACCGCATGCGCGTGGAGCGCAGCGTGAGGCAGACGGCCGCCAGGCCGAGCGGCCACAGCAGGTACTGCGGGCTGATCACCCGGCTCGTGGTGATGAACAGCAGCACGGCCGCGAACGCGGCGTCCGCCACCGTGTGGGGCCCGAACGCCCGGGCCCGCGCCCGCCACACCAGCAGCCACGCGAAGCCCAGCAGCGTCAGCGCGAGCGCGGCCCGGCTGACCAGCGGCACGTACGGCCCGACGAACTCCACCGAGCCGTAGTTCATCATCACCGCCCCCTGCCAGCCGAAGTGCGCCGCCGCGTGGAACACCAGGGCCCCCAGCGACTCCACCTCCGTGCCCCGGTCCCGTTGGAACGTCAGGAACGCCAGCGCCCCCGGCACCAGCACGGTGAAGGCCGCCAGCAGCCCCGCCGCCGCCACGCCCGCCGACACCCACGCGGCCCGGTCGCGCACCCCGGCCAGCAGCAGCACGGGCCACACCTTCAGGAGCGCGCCCAGCCCGATCAGGGGCCCGCGCAGCCGGGGCACCAGCAGTGCCGCCACCGCCACGGCCGTCACGAGCAGGTCGAAGCGGGCGTACGCGGTGGGCCCCAGCAGCGGCACGCCGGCCGTCCAGGCCCACGCCCCTGCCGGACTGCGCCCCGGTCGCCGGCCCACCCGTACCAGCAGCCACAGCACCGCCGCGTCCGTCAGCAGCGCCAGGACGAAGAAGGCGGCGGCGTAGTCCAGGAACGGCAGCAGGCCGGGGGCCAGCACCGGCAGCGCCGCGGCGGGCGGGTACTGCCAGGTGACGTCGTCGAGCGGGAAGGTGCCGGTGCGCAGCACCTGGGACCAGCCCTGGTAGATCACGGAGACGTCGGTGGTCACGTCCGGGCCGGGTACGACCAGGACCCGCAGGACGCAGAGCACGAGCAGGGCCCTGGTGGCCGACCAGGCGGTCAGGAGCATCGCGCCATGATGCCGTGCGGCCGGGGCCGGGAGCCATTCGGCGCGGCCGTTCGGTACTGTCGCAGGCGATGCACAAGACGCTGATCGTGACCAACGACTTCCCGCCCCGCCCCGGCGGCATCCAGGCCTTCCTGCACAACATGGCGCTGCGCCTGGACCCCGACCGGATCGTCGTCTACGCCTCCACCTGGAAGCACAGCGCGGAGGGCCGGGAGGCCACCGCCGCCTTCGACGCGGAGCAGCCGTTCCCGGTCGTGCGCGACCGCGCGACGATGCTGCTGCCGACCCCGCGGGTGACCGCTCGGGCCACCGCGCTGCTGCGCGAACACGGCTGCAGCTCGGTCTGGTTCGGCGCGGCCGCGCCGCTCGGCCTGATGGCCCCGGCCCTGCGCCGGGCGGGCGCGCAGCGGCTGGTGGCGACCACGCACGGGCACGAGGCGGGCTGGGCGCAGCTGCCCGGTTCCCGGCAGCTGCTGCGGCGGATCGGCGAGGGCACCGACACGATCACCTACCTGGGCGAGTACACGCGCTCGCGGATAGCCGCCGCGCTGACGCCCGCGGCCGCCGCGCGGATGGTCCAGCTGCCGCCGGGGGTCGACGAGAAGACCTTCCACCCCGGCTCGGGCGGCGACGAGGTGCGGGCCCGGCTCGGGCTCGCCGACCGGCCGGTCGTGGTGTGCGTGTCGCGGCTGGTGCCGCGCAAGGGGCAGGACACGCTGATCCGGGCGATGCCCGCGATCCTGGCGCGGGTGCCGGACGCCGTGCTGCTGGTGGTCGGCGGCGGCCCGTACGAGGAGGACCTGCGCAAGCTGGCCGCCGAGACCGGGGTCGCGGACTCCGTGCGCTTCACCGGCGCGGTGCCGTGGGGCGAGTTGCCCGCGCACTACGGGGCCGGCGACGTCTTCGCGATGCCGTGCCGGACCCGGCGCGGCGGGCTGGACGTGGAGGGCCTGGGCATCGTGTACCTGGAGGCCTCGGCCACGGGCCTGCCGGTGGTGGCCGGTGACTCGGGCGGCGCGCCGGACGCGGTGCTGGACGGCGAGACCGGCTGGGTCGTGCGCGGCTCCGACCCGGCGGAGTCGGCGGACCGCATCGCCACGCTCCTGCTGGACCCGCAGCTGCGCGCCCGCATGGGCGAGCGAGGTCGGGCCTGGGTCGAGGAGAAGTGGCGCTGGGACCTGCTGGCGGAGAGGCTGCGGGAGCTGCTCTGAGGGGGGAGGGGTCGGGGTCGGCCCGGGAGGGGGCGGGGTCGGCCCGTTTCGGGGGCCGGCCGGGATGGGGCCTGCTGCTCGCTTCGGGGGTGGGTCCCGTGGTGTGTGGGTCCCCTCGGCGCTTGACAGGGGCGGCCTGCAGGCCCTGCGGCAGGCCCACCCCGAGGGCTTCGGGCCTTCGGCCGGGCCTGCGGCCCCCCTCGGCCCGGGCCTGCCTCCGGTCCAGCCTGCCACCCCTGTCAAGCGCCTCCCCCACACACCACGGGA
>NZ_JBIVNX010000021.1:0-142165 GCF_044753805.1 Streptomyces sp. NPDC093225 | reverse complement strand
GCAGGCCCTGCGGCAGGCCCACCCCTGGGGCTTCGGGGCTTCGCCCTGGCCTTCGGCCACCCCAGGCCCGGGCCTGCCTCCGGACCAGCCTGCCACGGTCTGTCAAGCGGCTCCCCCACACACCACGTGACCCACCGGCAATGCCGAGGGATTCGCGGACGTCGCTGGAGGTGGCCGCGGTGAGCGCGGCGGTCGCCCGACGTGTGAGGGCCCGGAGTGGTTGACGGACGCTGGTGATGCGTCCGGATGCCGCTCCGGGCCCTTGGTCGTGGGTGTCGTCGGGTGGTCGGGCCCTCGGTGGTCGGTCGTCGGGCCCTCGGTCGTCGGGTGTTCGGGTGGTCGGGTGGTCGGGTGTGGCTGGGGTCAGGCGGGTTCGGGGGCGTTCAGGCGCCGAGTTCGCGCACGAGGAACTCGCGTTCCAGGGCTAGTAGTTGTTCGTCCACGCCGTTCGGGGTCATGTGGGTGACGCCGGGGAGGGCCAGGAGTTGGTGGGGGCGGCCGGCCGTGGTGAGGGCCTGGGAGAGGAGGAGGGTGTGGGAGGGGTGGACGTTGTCGTCGGCCAGGCCGTGGACGAGGAGGAGGGGGCGGGTGAGGTGCGCCGCGTCCTTGAGCAGGCAGTCCTCTTCGTACACCTCGGGGTTCTCCTGCGGCAGGCCCAGGTAGCGCTCGGTGTACGCCGTGTCGTAGAGGCGGAAGTCGGTCGGGGCGGCGCCGGCGACGGCGGCGTGGAAGACGTCCGGGCGGCGTAGTACCGCCATGGCGGCCAGGTAGCCGCCGTACGACCAGCCGCGGACGCCCACCCGGTCGAGGTCGAGGTCGGGCTCGCGGTCGGTGAGGGCCCGCAGTGCGTCGACCTGGTCTTCCAGCGTCACCGCCGAGAAGCCCCGGTACACGGCGTGGGTGAAGGCGGGGGAGACGAACGGGGTGCCCCGGTTGTCGGTGGTCACCACGGCGAAGCCCTGGTCGGCCCACCACTGGCGCTGCTGCCAGCGGCGGGGCTCGGCCGACACGGCCTGGTAGCCGGGGCCGCCGTAGACGTCGAGCAGGACCGGGAGGCGGTGGCCGGCCACGTGCCCGCGGGGCAGCACCAGTGCGGTCGGCAGTCCCCGCTCGGTGACCCGGGCGAGCCGCGGGACGACGTGGTGGGGGAGCGGTTCGGACAGGTCGCGCGGGGTGAACTCGCGGCCGTCGGCCGTGCGTACGGTGCGGCGTACGCCGTCCGGGCCGGCCGAGGTCAGCAGCAGTGCGCCGTCCGAGGCGAGCGCCGAGTTGACGCCCGGGCCGTCCGCGAGGGGCGTGACGGCCCCGGTGTCCGGGGAGACGAGGAGTACCTGTTGTTCCGAGGGGTCCCGGGTGCCCGCCTCGATCAGCAGGGCGTTCGCGTGTTCGCCCAGCACCCGGCGGACCTGGATGCCGGCGCCGGTGAGCAGCAGGCCGTCCAGGGCGAGGGCCCGGGCGGCTCCGCCGGGGGTGTCGGCGGCGGTGAGCAGGCGGCGGCCGGTCAGGCGGGCGGGGGTGCCGGGCAGCGGGTCCACCCACTGCGGGTGCGTGGTGCGGGACAGCTCGCGGGTGCGGCCGGTGGCCGGGTCGGCGGTGAGCAGCAGGACGTTCTGCTGGAGCCGGTCCTGGACGGTCAGCAGGATCTCGTCGGAGCACTCCCAGCCCGCGTCCGAGAGGTAGGGGAACGCCTCCGCGTCCCACTCCAGCCGCACCCGGCGGCCGTCGGGGCCGAACACCCACAGCTGCACGTCCGCGTTGGGGCCGCCCGCCTTCGGGTAGGCGAAGGACTCCGGGGCCCGCTCGGGGTGCGCCGGGTCGGTGAAGTACCGCCGCTCCAGCGCGCCCTCGGCCACCCGGGCGGCCAGCAGCGTCACGCCGTCCGGCGACCACCAGTGGCCCCGGGGCCGGCCCAGCTCCTCGGCGGCGGCGAACTCGGCCACGCCCCAGCGGGCCCCGTCGTCGGGCGTGACGCGGCCGCCGGGCACGGTGTGCAGGGCGTCGCCGGTGACGTACGCGACGCGGGAGCCGTCGGCGTTGGGGCGGGGGTCGAAGACGGGGCCGGCGGCGTCCAGCTCCTTGGCCTGCGTACCGTCGGCGAACGCCTGGAACAGGCGCCCGTACAGGGCGAAGACGGCGCTCGTGCCGTCGCCGGCGAGGGCGAAGGAGCCGATGCCGGGGGCCCACAGCCGGACCCGCTCGCGCAGTCGGCGCTCGGCGGGCGGCAGCTCGCCCGGCCCCGGGACGAGGGCGGCGGGGTCGGCCAGCAGGCGCTCGGTGCCGTCGGCCGTGTCGAGCACCCACAGGCCCTCGACCGGGTCCGTGGGGCCGGTCGAGCGCAGGAAGTACAGCAGCCGGCCGGCCGCGCCGAAGGCGGCGGCGCGCGGGGCGCCGTACGCGAAGCGGCCGGTGCGGGCCGAGAGGTCGAGGTACGGGTCCTTGTGGTCCATGGCACAAGAGTGTGACATGTGAAATTGCACCAGCCCACCCCCGGGGCGGTGGGAGCGAAGTATGGCCGAGTGGTGGCACCTGCGCACGGGGCATACCGTCGAAAGGGTGGAACCGAGTGCCCAGCCGACCACCACCGGGACCGACGGCAAGGTCCGCGGAGACGGGAACGGGCTCGCCCTGTTCGTCATCGCCTCCTGCCAGTTGATGATCGTTCTCGACATCACGATCGTGAACATCGCGCTGCCGCACATCCAGACGGCGCTGAACTTCTCGACCACCAGCCTCTCCTGGGTGGTCAACGCCTACACGCTGACCTTCGGCGGTCTGCTGCTCCTCGGCGGCCGAGCCGGTGACATCCTCGGCCGCCGCCGCGTGTTCATGTTCGGCGTCCTGCTCTTCGGCCTGGCCTCCCTGCTCGGCGGTCTCGCGCAGAACGACTGGGAACTGCTCGCCGCACGCGCCCTCCAGGGCGTCGGCGGCGCCATCGCGTCCCCCACCTCCCTGGCACTGATCACCACCACCTTCACCGAAGGCCCGGCCCGCAACCGGGCGTTCGGCGTCTTCGCCGGCGTCTCGGCCGCCGGCGGCGCGATCGGCCTGCTGCTGGGCGGCATCCTCGTCGAATGGCTCGACTGGCGCTGGATCTTCTTCGTCAACGTGCCCATCGCGGCCCTCATCGCCTTCGCCACCCCCCGGGTCATCAAGGAGTCCGAGCGGCACACCGGCCACTTCGACCTGGCGGGCGCACTCACCGCCACGCTGGGCATGGTGGCGCTGGTCTACGGCTTCATACGGGCGGCCCAGGAAGGCTGGCGCGACCCGCTCACCCTCGGGTCCTTCGCCGCCGCGATCATCCTGCTGACCTCGTTCGTCTTCATCGAGCGGCGCTCCACGCAACCGATCACACCGCTGCACATGTTCGCCGACCGCAACCGCGCCGGCACCTACGGCATGATGCTCATGCTCGCCTGCGCGATCTTCGGCATGTTCTTCTTCCTGACGCTCTTCGTGCAGAACGTCCTCGGCTTCAGCCCGCTGGAGGCCGGCCTGGCCTTCCTGCCGGTGAGCGCGGTCATCGCGGTCGCCGCCGGGTTCACCTCGCAGATGCTGCCGCGGTTCGGGCCCAAGCCCTTCATGGTGGTCGGCGCGCTGCTCGCCGCCGCGGGCCTGACCTGGCTGACGCAGTGCGACATCGACTCCACGTACCTGGGCAGCATCCTCGGGCCGATCCTCGTCTTCGCCGCCGGCATGGGCCTGCAGTTTGTCTCGCTGACCCTGATGGCCCTCTCGCGGGTGCCCGACCAGGAGTCCGGCGCCGCCTCCGGCTTGCTGAACGCCATGCAGCAGGTGGGCGGTTCGCTCGGCCTGTCGATCCTGGTCACCGTCTTCGGCACGGCCAGCCGCACCGAGGCCCAGAACGTCGTCCCCGTCTTCCTGCGGGAGAGCTCGCCCGCGCAGAAGCTGTACTTCGCGCGCACCCAGCAGCTGCCCGACCCGTGGGGCGACCAGGTCCTCACCTACGGCGTCACCCGCGCCTTCATCGCGGCCGCGGCCTTCTCCGTCGTGGGCGCCCTGATCGCCTTCTTCGTCATCGAGGTCCGCCCCGACGACATCGAGCGGCTCAAGGGCAACCACGGGCCGATGCCCGGCGCCTGACCGCGCCCGGGTCCCCGGGCCGTCGCCCGGTCATCCCTCCACCAGCCGGCGGAAGGCCTCCGCGTCGCGGACCGCGGCCGCGCCCCGGTCGTTGTTGAAGTACGCGTACACCTCGGCCGTGGCCGGCCAGGTGTCCCCGATCCGGCCCGCCCAGCTCCGCAGCGCCGTCCGCCCGTACCGGGGCGGCGGCTGCGCGCGGCCGGCGTGGAAGCGCACGTAGCCCCAGTCCGCCGTGCGCCACAGCGGGGTGACGGGCCGCGAGTCGCGGTCGGCCCAGCACAGGGCGGCGCCGTGCGCCGTGAGGACGTCCCGCACCTCCTCGTCCCACCAGGAGTCGTGCCGCGGCTCCACCGCCACCCGCACCCGGCTCGGGAAGCACCGCAGCACGGCGTCGAGGGCCTCGGGGTCGGCCCGCAGGGTGGGCGGCAGCTGCAGCAGCACCGGACCCAGCCGGTCCCCGAGTCCGGCCGCCCGGTCGAGCAGGCGCCGCACCGGTTCCTGCGGGTCCCGCAGGCGCTTGACGTGGGTCAGGAACCGGCTGGCCTTCACGGCCCACACGAACCCCGCGGGCGTGCGCTCCCGCCACGAGGCGAAGGTGGCCCGCTCGGGCAGCCGGTAGAAGGCGTTGTTGCTCTCCACGGTCGCGAACCGGCGGGCGTACTCCTCCAGCCACGCCCGCTGCGGGCACCCGGACGGATAGAACGCGCCCCCCGCCCAGTCCCGGTACTGCCATCCGGAGGTCCCCACGCGCACGGCCACGGTCCCACCCGCCTCCGCTCGTCCGGCACGGTCGCCGGCTCGGTCCCCCGCGCGGCGCCTACCCCGGGGCGGACCTCCTACGCGCCCGCCGACGCGACCGGCGCACCGGGCGCGCTAAAGCACGATTAAAGGGCGGCCGCGGGCGGTGCAAAAACCCTGCTTGCGCCATGGCGGCACGGGCGCTGAAACAGTGCCTGCGGCCGTTGCGGGGGGCCGTACGCCGCTCCTAGCGTGGCAGGTCGACCGGGGCCGCCAGGGCCCCTTGGAGCGGGGACGGGACGAGCATGTCGGAAGTCGCGCCGAGCCCGCGGGACCTTCCCGCACGGCCGGGGGCGGTGCGGAGCGTCGGCGCGGGCCTCGACCCCGAGCGGGTGGTCGCCCTCCTCGAGGGGGCGGGCTTCGGCCCGTACGCGGGTGCCCCCCGTTCCCGGCTCGGCCCGGTCGTCGGCGTGCTCGAGGAGCGCCGCCCCGGTCGGTACACCGCCGCCGCGGACGAGCGCGAGGCCGTCGCCGTCGCCGCCGGCGCGCGGCTCGCCGGCCGGCTGCCGGTGGTCATCCTGGAGGCCTCGGGACTCGGCAACGCCGTCGACCCCCTCACCTCGCTCTGCGTCACGCTCCGGCTGCCCGTCCTCCTGCTGGTCACCCGGCGCGGCGGGCCGGGCACCGCCGAGGAGCCGCACCACGAGCTCATGGGCCGGATCGCCCCCGAGCTGCTGACCGCCATGGGCATCCGCCACGAGCCGTTCCCGACCGGCGAGGAGGCCCTGCGCGACCGGCTGGCCGCCGCCGCGGCACATCTGCACGAGACCGGGCGGCCCTTCGCCTTCATCGTGCCGCCGGAGGCCGTCGCGCCCCGCACCGGGCCGCCGGCCGGGCCGGTCGCGGCGGTCGCCTCCCCCGGTGGCGTCGGGCCGATGCTCCGCACCGAGGCCGTCGGCCACGTCGTGCGCGCGGTCGGCGAGGACGCCCTGGTCGTCGCCACCGCCGGACGGACCGCCCGCGCACTGGAGCGCGACCGGGGCCGGCCGGGCACCCCGTACGTCGTCGGCCCGGCGGGCTGCGCCCCCGGCATGGCCCTCGGCGTCGCGCTGAACGCCCCCGACCGCCGCGTGGTGGTCCTCGACGGCGACGGCGGCGCCCCCGTGCGGCTGGAGGCCATGGCGGCCATCGGCCGCCTCGCCCCGCCGAACCTGCTGCACGTGCTCCTGGACGACGGGGCGTACGGGGCGTACGGGGCGCGCGGCGTCACCGGTGGCAGCCCCACCGGCTCCGCGGAGATCAACTTCACCGAGATCGCGGCGGCCTGCGGCTACTGCTCCGCCACCGAGGTGACCGGCCCCGGCGCGCTGGCCGCCGCCCTCGCCGCCGAACTGGCGGCCCCCGGACCGGCGTTCGTACGGGTCCGGATCGCGCCCGGCGCCGACCCGCGGCCCGGCCGGCCCACGCCGGCGGCGCCCGCGTCCGCCGCCCGGTGAGCGACGGAGGTCTGCGCATGAGCCCGTACCCCGCCGGCCGGCCCGTCCTGATGGACCCCGCCCCCGCGAACCCCGCCCCCGCGAACCCCGCCCCCGCGAACACCGGCCCCGCGAACACCGGCCCCGCGAACACCGACCCGGCCGTGCGGCGGGCGCTCGGCGGGCCGGACCTGTGCCACCGGGAACCCGAGTTCGGCGACCTGATGACCCGGGTCCGCGAGAAGGTCACCGCCGTCTGCGGCGGCGGCGCGGAGCACACCGCGGTCGTCCTGACCGGCTCGGGCACCGCCGCCCTCGAGGCGGCCCTCGCGTCGGCCGTGCCCGCCGACGGCGGCGTGCTCGTCATCGACAACGGGCACTACGGCGAGCGCCTGCACGCCGTCCTGGTCTCGCACGGCATCCGCAGCCGGCGGCTCCAGCTGGGCTGGGGCGCCGCGATCGACCACGACCTGATCGGCCGGCTGCTGGCCGCCGATCCCACGCTCGGGCACGTCGCGGTCGTCCACCACGAGACCAGCACCGGCGTGCTCAACGACGTCGCGGCCGTCGCCGCCGTGGCCCGCGCGCACGGCCGTCGCACCGTCGTGGACGCCGTCGGCAGCGTCGGGGCGGAGGACGTCGACATCGCGCGCGACGGCATCGACTGGCTCGTCGGCACCGCCGACACGTGTCTGGAAGGCGTGCCGGGCCTGGCGTTCGTGTGCGCCCGGCGGGAGGCCTTCGAGGGGCTCGCCGGACACCCGCGGCGCGGCTACTACCTCGACCTGCACCGCCACTACCGGGCGCAGGAGGGGGACCGGGCACCCGCGTTCACCCCCGCCGTGCCGCTCTTCCACGCCTTCGAGGCGGCCCTCGACCTGGTGCTCGCGGAGGGCGTCGCGGCCCGCGGCGACCGGTACCGGGCGGTCGCCGAGCGGCTGCGCGCCGGGCTGGCCCGGCTCGGCCTGGGGCTGCTCGCCTCCGCGCGCCCGGCGGTGGGCCTGACCGCCGTCCACCTGCCGGAGGGCATGACGTACGACCGGCTGCACGAGGTGCTGAAGCGGGCGGGGTTCGTCATCCGCCCGTGCCAGGGACCGCTCGCGCAGGGGTTCTTCCGGCTGTCGACGACGGGCCCGATGGGTGCGGCGGACGTCGACCGCCTCCTCGCGGTGCTCGCCACCGAACTGCCCGCCGGCACCGGCGGGTAGCCGACCGCCGCCCCACCGGAATTCCCCGCCGCGGTCGTGGTCGTGGTCGTGCGCCACGGCGCCTTTGGCAAGGCCCTTTCCACAATGGTCCGGACGGAGACATCGGCGGGTAATTCCGGGCTCGGCGAGGCCGTTTTCCTCCGCCGTCGGACGGCACAATTCTGGGGATCCCCCTACCGGTCGGGACCGTTCACCGACCGCTCTCGATTGGGGTTGACCGCCCCCTCGAGTCATGTTCGACTGGCGGACGCTGACGGAGTGCAGGCAGCGGAAACAGGGGAATGTGACGTGCAATTCAAGGTCCTGGGACCGATCGAGGTCGAAGCCGGCGGACGGGTGGTGACGCCGCAGCCGGAGAAGCTCCGTTGCCTCCTGGCGCTCCTGTGCGTGAAGTCGGGCACGGTCGTCTCCAGGCAGTCCCTGACCCACGCGCTGTGGGCGGGCGATCCGCCCCGCACGGCCCGCACGGCGCTGCAGGTGTACGTGTCCAAGCTGCGCAAGTTCCTCGACGAGCACGGCGACCTCGCCGGCCGCCTGGTCACCAAGCCGCACGGGTACGTCTTCGAGCTGGAGCCGGAGCGGCTGGACCTGCGCGGGTTCGACGCGCTGTGCGAGGGCGGCCCCTACCGCGGCGCACCGGCCGGCGCGGGCCCCGTCCCGGAGCCCGAGGAGGAGCTGCGGCGGCTGAGCCGGGCGTGCGCGCTGTGGCGCGGCCCCGCCCTGGCCGACCTGCGCGGGCTGCCGGCCTTCGCCGCACTGGGCCGCGCCCTCGACGAGAAGCGCCTGGGCGCCCTGGAACGGGGCTTCGACCTGCGGCTGGGGCTGGGACGCCACCAGGCCGCGATCGCGGACCTGTACGAAGTCGTCGACGAGCACCCGATGTGGGAGGCCGTCCACGCCCAGCTCATGCTCGCGCTCTACCGCAGCGGCCGGGTGCCCGAGGCGCTGGAGGCCTACCGCAGGATCCACACCACCCTCGTGGCCGAACTCGGCATGGAGCCGGGCGACCCGATCCGGCTGCTGCACCGGTCGATCCTGCGGCGGGACCCCGTCCTCGACGTGCCTCCGGCCGGGCCCGCCGCCGGCCCGGCCGGGATCGCCCGTCAGGCCGCGGCCGTCGCCGCGGCCAGCCGCTCCGCGATCCCCGTGGTGATCGCCTCGGCGTGATCCGTGAGGTAGAAGTGGCCGCCGGGGTAGACCTGGAGCTCGAACGGCCCGTCGGTGCACCCGGCCCAGTGGTGCAGCTCGCCGACCCCCACGCGCGGGTCCGAGAACCCGGTCAGCGCGTGCACCGGGCAGCGCAGCTGCGGCCCCGGCACGTACCGGTAGGTCTCGGCGGCCCGGTAGTCGCTGCGGATGGCCGGCAGGACCAGGTCCAGCAGCTCGGGGTCGCCGAACATCCCCGACTCCGTGCCGTCGAGGGCCATGATGTCCTCGACCAGCTCCCGGTCGGAGAGCAGGTGCAGCCCGTCGTCGACCACCCGGTGCGGGGCGCGTCGACCGGAGACGAACAGGGCGACGGGCGCCCGGCCGGCGTCCTGCACGCGGCGGGCCACCTCGTAGGCGAGGGTGGCGCCCATGCTGTGGCCGAACAGCGCGAACGGACGGTCCAGGTGGGGGGCGAGGGCCTCGGCGACCCGGTCGGCCATCACGGCCATGTCGGGGACGTTGGGCTCGGCCCGCCGGTCCTGCCGCCCGGGGTACTGCACCGGGAGCACCTCGACGCCGCGCTGCGCGAGGTCGCGCGAGAGCGGGAAGAAGAAGCTGGCGGAGCCCCCGGCGTGCGGGAAGCACACGAGCCGGGCGGCCGGGTCGGGGACCGGGTGGAACCCGCGGATCCAGGAGCCGGTGTCGACGCCGCCCTGGCCGCCGCCGTGGTCGGGACTCTCCATCATTTCCACTTTCCTTCATGCCTGTTCTCACTGGTGCGCCGAATCGAGAATGGCGGAGCCGCTTTCCGGTGGGCAACCCCCCTACCCGCTTTCTGGGGGGTCCCGGGTGGGAAATCGGGGTTTCCGGACCGGGGTCCCCGTTCCTACCCTGGCCCCGTGAAAGAAATAGTCAGCGCCATCCTTTCCGACGACGCCGAGGGCGTGGATTTCGCCGCTCTGCGCCTCCCCGACCACTACCGGGGGAGCGTCGTGAGAAAAGACGAAACGGGCATGTTCGAAGGCATGGCGACGGCGGACAAGGATCCGCGGAAGTCGTTGCACCTGCAGGACGTTCCGACGCCGGTGCCGGGCCCGGGCGAGGCCCTGGTGGCGGTGATGGCGTCGGCGATCAACTACAACACCGTGTGGTCGTCGATCTTCGAGCCGCTGCCGACGTTCGGGTTCCTGGAGCGGTACGGCCGCCTGAGCGAGCTGACGCGGCGGCACGACCTGCCGTACCACGTGCTGGGTTCGGACCTCGCGGGCGTGGTGCTGCGGACCGGGCCGGGGGTCAACCGGTGGAAGGCCGGGGACCGGGTCGTGGCCCACTGCCTGTCGGTGGAGCTGGAGTCGGCCGACGGCCACGGTGACACGATGCTCGACCCGGAGCAGCGGATCTGGGGCTTCGAGACGAACTTCGGCGGTCTGGCGGAGCTGGCGCTGGTGAAGTCCAACCAGCTGATGCCCAAGCCCGAGCACCTGAGCTGGGAGGAGGCCGCCAGCCCCGGTCTGGTGAACTCCACCGCCTACCGGCAGCTGGTCTCCCGCAACGGCGCCGGCATGAAGCAGGGCGACAACGTCCTGATCTGGGGTGCCAGCGGGGGCCTGGGCTCGTACGCCACCCAGCTGGCCCTGGCCGGCGGCGCCAACCCCGTCTGCGTCGTCTCCTCCCCGGAGAAGGCCGAGATCTGCCGCAGGATGGGGGCGGAGGCGGTCATCGACCGCAGCGCCGAGGGCTACGCGTTCTGGAAGGACGAGCAGACCCAGGACCCGCGCGAGTGGAAGCGCTTCGGCTCCAGGATCCGTGAGCTGACCGGCGGCGAGGACGTGGACATCGTCTTCGAGCACCCCGGCCGCGAGACCTTCGGCGCCTCCGTCTACGTCACCCGCAAGGGCGGCACCATCGTCACCTGCGCCTCGACCTCGGGGTACCGGCACGAGTACGACAACCGGTACCTGTGGATGTCGCTGAAGCGGATCGTGGGCTCGCACTTCGCGAACTACCGCGAGGCGTGGGAGGCCAACCGCCTCGTCATGAAGGGCAGGATCCACCCGACCCTGTCGAAGGTCTACCCGCTGGCCGAGACCGGCCAGGCCGCCTACGAGGTCCACCGCAACCTCCACCAGGGCAAGGTCGGCGTCCTCGGCCTCGCCCCCGCCGAAGGCCTGGGCGTACGCGACCACGAGATGCGCGCCCGGCACCTCGACGCCATCAACCGCTTCCGCAGCGCCGGACGCTGAGCCCACCCCCGCAACCCACCGCAGAGAAGGAACACAGCGAGGTCATGCCGCGCAACTCATCCGTCGTGGGCGTCGTCGGGCTCGGCTCCGTCGGCCAGCCCCTGCTCACCCTGCTGCACACCGCCGGGTACGAGGTCATCGGCGTCGATCAGCACCCCGACGTCCTGGCGCGGGTGGAACGGCGGATGAGGGCCCGCACGGCCGCGGGCACCGGCCGGGCCGGCGGCTACACCCTCACGAACGACACCGTCGCCCTGGTGGCTGCGGACGTGGTCGTGGAGGCCGTACCCGAC
This sequence comes from Streptomyces sp. NPDC093225, assembly GCF_044753805.1. Lineage (NCBI taxonomy): Bacteria > Bacillati > Actinomycetota > Actinomycetes > Kitasatosporales > Streptomycetaceae > Streptomyces > Streptomyces sp. NPDC093225. The sequence goes on along the minus strand of NZ_JBIVNX010000021.1, from coordinate 130,955 downwards.
GACCTGGCCGGCAAGACCGAGGTGCTGCGCCGGCTGCACGCCGTCTGCCTGGACCGCACCGTCCTGGTCAGCACGTCGGCCTCGCTGTCGCTGCCGCATCTGGCGATCGCGTCCGGCCGGCCCGCCCGCACGCTGGGCCTGCGGATGCTGCGCCCGCCCGTCCCGGGCGGCACGGTCGAGCCCCTGCGCACGGCCATGAGCGGCGACGACGCCGTCGCCACGCTGGACGCCCTGCTCGACGGGCTCGGGCTGGCGGCCGCGCCCCTCGGGGCCCGGCCCGGCGCGGCCGTCACCGCGCTGCTGTACGCGTACCTCAACCGCGCCGTCCGGGTCCTCGAGCAGGGGTACGCCGGCCAGGAGGCCGTCGACACCGCGATGCGGCTGGGCTGCGGGCTGCCCTCCGGACCGCTCCAGCTCCTGGACGAGATCGGCCTGGACACCGTGCGCGCCGGGCTGGCCGGGCTGCTGGCCCGGACGGGGGACGAGGCGTACCGCCCGGCGGCCCTGCTGGAGTCCCTGGCCGGCAGTGGTCTGCTGGGCCGCAAGACGGGCCACGGGTTCTACGCGTACGACGAACGGGGCCGCCCGCTCGACTCCCCGGAGCGTCCCGCGGCCGACCCGGCCGCCGCCGACGGCATCCGTCGGGTCGGCGTCCTGGGCTCGGGCACCATGGCCCGCGGCATCGCGGAGGCCGTCGCCGTCGCCGGCTTCCGCACCGTCCTGGTGGCGCGCGGGCCCGCGCGGGCGGAGGCGGCCCGCGCGGCGGTGGAGGCCTCGCTGACCGCGTCCGTGCGCCGCGGCCGGATCGAACCGCGGCAGAAGCGCACCGCCCTCGGCCTGTTCGAAGTCGGCGACCGCCAGGCGGAGCTGGCGGAGTGCGATCTGGTGATCGAGGCCACCGCCGAGGACCTCGCGCTCAAGAAGCGGATGTTCGCCACCCTCGGCGGGCTGTGCAAGCCGGGCGCGCTGCTGGCCACCACCACCTCCAGCCTGTCGGTCGCCGCCTGCGCGGAGGCCGCCGGCCGGCCCGGGGACGTCCTCGGCCTGCACTTCTTCAATCCGGCCCCGGTCATGCGGCTCGTGGAGCTGGTGACCACGCCCGGGACCGGCGCCCGGGCGGCGGCGACCGCCCGCGCCTTCTGCGAGCGGCTCGGCAAGACCGTGGTCCCGTGCGCAGACCGGGCCGGGTTCCTCGTGAACCACCTGCTCTTCCCCTACCTCACCGACGCGGTCCGGCTGCTCGACGGTCGGGAGGGCCACGACGTCGACATCGAGCACGTCGACGCCGCCGTCACGCAGGGGCTCGGCCACCCCATGGGGCCGTTCACCCTGCTGGACACCATCGGGCTCGACGTCTCCCTGGCCATCCTGCGGCGCCTCGACGAGGAGTTCCCCGACGGCCGGTACGCCCCGCCCCCGCTGCTGGAGCAGCTGGTGGCCCGGGGCTGCCTCGGCCGCAAGAGCGGCCAGGGGTTCCGGCGCGCGCCCGCCCGGGTCCGGCTCGCCTGACGGCGGCCGCGGGGGGCGGAACGGCATGAGGGGTCCGGGGGCGGGCGGCGGGTCGCGAGCCCGCCGCCCGCCCCCGGCCGGCTACCCGTCGGCGGGCCGCCCGGCCGGCACCCGGCCCAGCACCGCGGGCAGATCGGCCCGGCCCCGCACCCCCAACTTCTGGTACGCCCGGGTCAGATGCTGCTCGACGGTGCTCGCCGTGACGAACAGCCGGGCCGCGATCTCCCGGTTCGTACAGCCCTGCGACGCCAACAGCGCCACCCGCTGCTCCGCCTTGCTCAGCTCCTCCGGACCGTTCTCCTCCGGCGCGCCCCGCCCCGGAACGGCCGCCGCGGACCCGGCCGGACGGGGGTCCCCCAGCCGGTCGAGCAACTGCAGCGAACGCTCCTTCAGCCACGGGTTGCCGCCGCTGCCGTCGCCCTGCCGGGCCAGCTCCTCCGCCAGCAGTTCCCGGGCCTGCGCCGGGCTGTCGAGCTCGATCAGCGCCTCGGCCGCGTACACCCGCCACGACAGCGAGGTGGAGACGTTCAGGTCCCACGCGGCCATCAGGTCCCGGCAGGCGTGGAAGTCGCCGAGCGCCGCGTGGTACCGGCCGACCGACAGGTGGTAGCGGCCCCGCGCCTGCAGGTAGTGCAGTCCGGGCAGGGTCTGGAACATGACGTCGGGCACCGGCACCCGGAAGCACTCGGCGGCCCCCTCCCGGTCCCCCTGGGCCGTGCACGCCAGCACCTTGGCGGCCAGCGGCACGCCGATGGCGATGCCCCACGAGGTCGGGCCCACGAGCGTCAGCGCGAGGTCGGCCCGCCGACGGGCCACCTCGAAGTTGCCGAGCCGGCTCTCGACCGCGGCACTGGCCGCCGCCAGGATCGCGCGGACCACCGGCGTGCGCCCCTCCGCCTCCCGCAGCAGCAGGTCGCACCAGTCCGCGGCCCGGTCCAGCCGGGCGGCGTGCACGTACGTGGCCAGCGCGGCGATGGTCGGGGCCACCGGCGGATCGTGCAGGACCACGCCCTGGAGCAGTCGTTCGGCGGTCGCCAGCACCGAGCCCGTCGGCCCCTCCGACATCAGTGCGTGGAGCACCAGCGCGCCGTCGGCCTGCGGGTCCAGGGCGCCCACGCTGCGGCGCAGCGCCGCGGCGTCCAGCAGCGTGTGCTCCCGGTAGCGGGCCCCGAGCACGGGGTACGAGTGCGCGAACCAGACCCGCATCGTCTCCAGCTGGGCCTTGGAGTCCTCCGGCAACCGGTCCTCCACCGGGTCCAGGTCGGCGAACAGGGCGTCCGCCTCCTCGGGCCGGCCGTGCCACAGCAGGTGGGCGATGAGGCGGATGCTCTGCCGGTGGCCGAGCAGCCCGGCACGGTGGTCCTCGACGAGCCCGGGCAGGTGGACCCGGACGGCCGCGGGGTCCACCTCCCATTCGGCCTGCACGAGTTCGGCCCGCACCTGAGCCCGCTGGCGCGGGTCGGAGCAGCCGTCGTGCGCCACCCGCAGGCAGGTCAGGGCACGCTCGGGGTCGTTCGTCCGCAGGGCCTGCTCGGCCGTGTCGCGCAGCACCGCCAGCGCCCAGCTCTCGTCCACCGGACCGCCGGCGACCAAGTGGCGGGCCACCTCACCGGTCGCCGCCTGCCGGTAGAGCAGCCGGGCCGCGGCCCGGTGCAGGGCGGCGCGGTCCTGCGGTGCCAGCTCCGCCAGCGCGGTGGCCCGTACGGCCGGGACGCGGTAGCGGCCGTCCTCGGTCAGGCCGAGGGCGTCCATGGCCGCCACGGCCCGGGCAGCCGTGCCGCCGGGCAGGTCCAGCAGCCGGTCGAGGTCCGCGGTGGTGGCGTCGTCCCCCAGGACGGCCAGGCCGTGGGCGGTGCGGATGGCGGCCGGGTCGAGCTGGTCGAGCAGGTGGCGCACCGCCAGCCGGAACGCCTCGCCGGCGGCCGGCTCCGCGGCGGCGCCGTCGGCCCGGTCGTCCAGCAGGGCCCGCAGCAGCAGCGGACTGCCGCCCGAGGCCCGCTGCCACAGCGGCGCGGTCTCGGGGGCGGGCCGGGGGCCGGGGAGCGCGGCGAGCACGGCAGCGGTGGCCGTGACGGACAGCCGCCCCAGCTGGACCAGCGCACAGCGGGGGTTGCGGACGAACTCCGAGGTGAGCGCGGAGCCCGGCTGGGAGGTGTCGGCCCGTTCACCGAGCACCACGAGGATCCGGGCGGCGCCCACCCGGCGGACCAGGTAGAGCAGGCAGTGCCGCGAGGCGGCGTCCATCTCGTGCGCGTCGTCCACGGTGATGACGAGGGGGTCGCGCTCGGCCAGCCCGTGCATGAGGCGGTGGAACGCGTCGACGGCCCGGAGCGTCGCCCCGGTGGCCGGGCCGCCCGCTCCGGCGGGCGGGAGGGCCGTGTCGACGGGCGCCCCCGCGGCGGCCGTCAGCTGGCCGACGACCCCCATCGACAGGTCGCGTTCGGCGCGCGAGGCGATGGCGGTGAGCACTCTCGCCCCCGCGCCCAGCGCGTGGTCCTGGAGCTCGTGGACGAGGGTGGTCTTCCCCATGCCCGCGGCCCCGGTGAGGAGCACCGCCCGTCCCTGTCCCTCGCGTGCCCGTGCGAAGAGGTCGTCCAGGACCTCTCGCGCCCGGCCCCCGTCTGCCGTTGCCACGGACGCTCCCCTCAAGATGGCTGGATTCACCGGCCTGTGTTGCGTGGTTCAGGTAGATCAAAACATGAGACGCCATGAGCGTTTTCGGACACCGGGCACCGCCGTCCGCCGACACCGGCCCGGGACGCGTCCCGCGGAACGCTCCGGGCGCGTCCGGGGAGTCCGTGCGGACGGCTCCGTGCGGCGTCGGCCGGCAGCCCGCCAATGGTCACCCCCTATAGGGGAAGAGGCATTCGCAGGGCCCGTAATAGGGGGCCAATAGGGGACCCCCTAGTGCCTGGAAAACCAGGGGGTGCGGAGCGAATTGAAAACTTGCCAGCCGAGTCATGGGCTGACTAGCGTCCAGATACATGCAGAACGCGATTGAGGTATGGGCCACGGGCCTGGGAGCCATGACACCGCTCGGCGCCGACCTGCCCACGACGTGGGCGGCGATGCAATCCGGTGAGAACGGAATCGCGGCGCTCGACGAAAGCTGGGCCGAAAACCTTCCCGTGCGCATCGCGGCCCGGCTCACCACCGACCCGGCCGCGGCCATGCCCCGTACCGAAGCGCGCAAGCTGGACCGCTCGGAGCAGATGGCCCTGCTCACCGCCCGCGAGGCGTGGGCGGACGCGGGCGCCCCGCAGCCGGACCCCGAGCGCCTCGCCGTCGTCATCGGCACCGGCATCGGCGGCCTGACCTCGCTGCTCGGCCAGAACCACGTGCTGGAGACCTCCGGTCCGCGCCGGGTCTCGCCGCACACCGTCCCCATGCTCATGGCCAACGGGCCGGCCGCCTGGGTCAGCATGGACCTGGGCGCCCAGGCCGGTGCGCACGCCCCGGTGAGCGCCTGCGCCTCCGGTGCCGAGGCCATCGCCCTCGGCCTGGACCTCATCCGCTCCGGCCGGGCGGACATCGTTGTCGCCGGCGGGGTCGAGGCCAGCGTGCACCCGCTGCCGCTCACCGCGTTCGCCCAGATGATGGCCCTGTCCACGCAGAACGACGACCCGGCGCACGCCTGCCGCCCCTTCGACACCAAGCGCAACGGCTTCGTCCTCGGCGAGGGCGCGGCGGTGGTCGTCCTGGAGCGCGCCGACCACGCGCGGGCCCGCGGCGTGACCGCCCCGCACGGCACCGTCCTCGGCGCCGGCATCAGCTCCAGCGCCACCCACATCACCGCCTCCGACGTCGTCGGGCAGGTCCGCGCGATGCGGATGTCGCTGCGCGACGCCGGTGTCGCCCCCGAGCGGATCGGCCACGTGCACGCGCACGCCACCTCGACCCCGCAGGGCGACGTGGCGGAGGCCCGGGCCATCGCCGAGGCCGTCGGCACCCACCCGGTGGTCACCGCGACCAAGTCCATGACCGGCCATCTGCTGGGCGCCTCCGGCGCGTTGGGCGCCATCGCCGCGCTGCTCGCGCTGCGCGACGGCTCGGTCCCGGCCGTGCGCAACCTGGACGAGCCGGATCCCGAGGTCGAACTGGACGTCGTACGCGGCGCTCCGCGCACCGGGAGCTGGGAGTACGCGCTGGCCAATTCCTTCGGCTTCGGCGGGCACAACGTCTCCCTCGTGCTCGGCCGGCCCTAATCCCGAAATCACCCCCCCCATTGAAGGTTGAGATGACAGGTCGCAACGGCGGCCGGACCGGTCAGTGTCCGATAGCCCTCGATCACGATTTCTACGCAGATCCGCATCCGGCCTACCGGGTCATCAAAGAGAACGGCAACAAACCGACCCCCATCGTTCTGAAGACGGGAATGGCGTATTTGCCGCCCGGCTTGGAGGCCTGGCTCGTCACGGCCTACGAGGACGTCGAATTCGTCCTCCGGGACCCGAGGTTCCGCAAGAGCATCGACGAGGCCATGCCGCTCTTCGCGGCGCAGAGCGGCGGCGGGGCCGGCGCGTCCCGCGGTTCGCTGCTCTACAACAACATGGCGAACAACGATCCCCCGGTCCACACCCGGCTGCGCAAGCCCCTCAACGCGATGTTCACCTCGCGTTCCGTGGCCGGGCGGCGGGACGGCGTCCGACGTGCCGCCCTGGAGACCCTGGCGAAGGTGGCCGGAGCGGAGAGCTTCGATCTTGTCCAGGATTTTGCCTTTCCTTTCTCCATCTCCGTGATCTCGCGCACCCTCGGCGTCCCCGACTCCGACCGCGGCACCTTCAACGGCTGGGTCCAGACGATCACCGGTGACGCTCCGCCGGAGGTCCTGCGACGCGACGCGGGCCTGATGGTCGAGTACCTGCGCGGCCTGATCCGGGACCGGCGGGACGGCGCCGGCGCCCCCGGCGCCGCCGATGACGTACTCACCCAACTGGCCACCTCGCTGGCCGAGGACGAGGCGGTCGCCCAGGCGTACGCCCTGCTCGCGGCCGGATACGAGACCACGGCCAACCTCATCGTGACCGGGTTCCTGACGCTCGCGGACCACCCCGAGCAGCTGGCCCGCCTGTGGGCCGACCCGGGTCTGGTCCCGGACGCGGTGGAGGAGATGCTCCGCCACCAGTCGCCCTTCAACCTCTCCCTCTACCGCTACGTGACCGAGCCGGTGGAGCTGAACGGGGTCCTGATCCCCCGGGGCGCGATCGTCTTCCTGGCCTTCGCCGCGGCCAACCGCGACGAGTGCCGCTTCCCGGAGCCCGACGCGTTCGACATCACCCAGCCGCGCCGCGACCACCTCGCCTTCGGCGGCGGCATCCACAACTGCATCGGCAAGCACCTCGCCCGGATGGAGGCGGAAGTCGCCTTCGAGACGCTCATCGAGCGCTGTCCCGGGCTGACCGTGCTCACGCCGGACGAGGAATTCGACTGGAAGGCCAGCCCGACGTTCCGCGGGCTGCGCACCCTGCGCGTCGGGCCCGGTCCCGCCTCCGCAGGCTGGGAACGGGAGCAATGACACAGCACACTTCCGGCGACGGGGCCATGACCCCCGTCGCCGTCATCGGGATGTCCTGCCGGTTCCCGGGAGCGGCCGGTCCGGCCCGGTTCTGGCACAACCTGGCCGCCGGCACGGAGAGCGTGGGCACCGTCCCCGCGGACCGCCGCCCGGCCGCCGCGCCCCCCGGCGCCGACGCCGCGCGCGGCGGCTTCGTCGAGGACGTCGACGCCTTCGACGCCGCCTTCTTCGGCCTCTCGCAGCGCGAGGCGCGCTACACGGACCCCCAGCAGCGCCTGCTGCTGGAACTGGCCTGGGAGTGCTTCGAGGACGCCGCCCGGCCGGCGGCGGACCTCCGCGACTCCGGCTGGGGCGTGTTCGTCGGTGCCGCCGCCGACGACTTCCGGGCGCACTACCTCACGGGCGGCGGGCTGGACCGGTTCGGCCACGCCGGCACCGCCCGGTGCATGCTGGCCAACCGGATCTCGCACCACTTCGGGCTGCGCGGCCCGAGCGAGGTGGTCGACACCGGCCAGTCCTCCTCCCTGGCCGCCGTGCACCGCGCGGTGTCGAGCCTGCGGCTGGGCGAGTGCGAGGCCGCGCTCGTCGGCGGCGTACAGCTCAACCTCCTCCAGGAGGTCACCGACCAGATCGGGCTCTGGGGCGGCCTGTCGCCGGACGGCCGCTGCCACACCTTCGACGCCCGCGCCAACGGCTACGTACGCGGTGAGGGCGGCGGCTGCGTGCTCCTCAAGCCGCTGCCGGCCGCGCTGCGCGACGGCGACCACGTCTACGCCGTCGTCCGCGGCAGCGCCGTCGGCAACGACGGCGGCCGCGGCGCCCTCGCCGTACCGTCCGAGGACGCCCAGTACGAGGCCGTCACCCGCGCGCTGCGCGTGGCCGGCGCCCGGCCGGAGGACCTCGCGTACGTCGAACTCCACGGCAGCGGCACCCAGGTCGGCGACCCGGTCGAGGCCCGCGCGCTCGGCGCGGCCGCCGGCCGTGCCCGGCCCGCCGGGAACCCGCTGCCCGTCGGGTCGGTCAAGACCAACATCGGCCACCTGGAGTCGGCCGCCGGCATCGCCGGGTTCATCAAGGCCTGCCTGGTGCTGACGCACGGCGCCCTGCCCGCGAGCCTCAACTTCGCGACGCCGCACCCGGCCGTCGACCCGGCCGGGCAGGGCCTGCGGGTCGTCGACGCCTACGAGGACCGGCCGTTCGGCGCCGGCGAGCTGGTCGGCGTCACGTCGGTCGGCATGGGCGGCACGAACGTCCACGTCGTGCTCGGCCCGGCCCCGGCCCCGGCGACGGCCGAGGATCCGGTACCGGACCCCGACCAGGACGAGGACGCCGGCACCGTGTGGTGCCTGTCCGGCCGTTCCAAGGAGGCCGTCCGCGACCTGGCGGACGCCCTGCTGCGGGAGCTGGACCGGCACCCCGCCGGCGGTCCCGCGGCCGGGGTCCGGGCGGTCGGCGCCACCCTGGCCCGCCGCACCCACTGGGAGCACCGGGCGGCGGTGGTCGGCGCCGACTGGGCGCACTTCCGCGAAGGGCTGGCGAAGGTCGCCGCGGGCCACGGCTTCGCCGTGCCGGCGGACTGGGCGACGGCGGCCGGCCCGGGCGGGGCCGGCTCCGTCCGGGCCGCCAGCGACTACGTCCACGCGGGCCGGACCCCGCAGGTGCCGTCCCCGTCCGCGGGGCGGGGACGGCACCGCCCGGTGCCGGGCCTGCCCACGTACCCCTTCCAGCGGGAGCGCTTCCCGCTGCCGGGGCCGGCACCGGCCCCGGCAACTGCCGCCGCGGAATCCGCACCGGCTGGCCGGGCTCCCGTACCCGCGCCGGCTCCCGTACCCGCGCCGTCCTCCGTACCCGCGCCGTCCTCCGGGCCCGCCCCGGTCGCAGGACCCGCCCCCGGGTCCGCCGCCCCCGCGTACTCGCGGACCTGGGCGGCCGCCGGCGACGAGGGCGAGCGGCTCTGGGCCACCCAGGTCCTCCTCGAGCGCGAACTCGCCGCCGTGCTCGGCGGCTCGGTCCCCGACCTGGACCCCGAGGTCCCCCTCACGGACCTGGGCGTGGACTCCATGACGCTCCTGGAGTTCCTGGACCGGCTCATCGAGGCGACCGGCCTCGACCTCTCGGAGACCGTCGTCTTCGACCACCCCACGATCAGCGAAATGGCGGCCTGTGTGAACAAGGAGATGGAGTCGAGGCATGGCTGAGAACGACATGGTGCGCGACGACATCGCCGTGATCGGGATGGCCTGCCGCTATCCCGGCGGTGTCGACACCCCGGAGGCCCTGTGGGACCTCGTCGCGGGCGGCCGGGACGCCGTGGGCGAGTTCCCCGACAACCGCGGCTGGGACACCGACGACCTGTACGACCCGGCGTACGTGCGCCAGGGCGGCTTCCTGCACGGCGCGGACCGCTTCGACGCGGCCTTCTTCGGCATCCGGCCCGCCGAGGCCAAGGCCATGGACCCGCAGCAGCGCACCCTGCTCGAGGTGGCCTGGGAGGCCATCGAGCGCGCCGGCATCGTGCCCTCGACCCTCAAGGGCTCCCGCACCGGCGTGTTCGTCGGCGTCATGCCCAACGAGTACGGCATGCCGCTGTGGCGCTGGCAGGACGAGACGGCCGGCTTCATGGGCACCGGCACCTCGCCGAGCGTCGCCTCCGGCCGCATCTCCTACCTGCTGGGCATGGAGGGCCCGGCCCTGACCATCGACACCGCCTGCTCGTCCTCCGGCGTGGCCATCCACACCGCCGTGCGCTCGCTGCGCAGCGGCGAGACGGAGCTCGCGCTGGCGGGCGGCTGCACCGTGCTCGCCGGCCCCGGCATGTTCGTCGACTACGCCAAGAAGCAGGCGCTGTCGCCGGACGCCCGCTGCCGCACCTTCTCCGACGCCGCCAACGGCACCGTGTGGGCCGAGGGCGCCGGCGTCCTGGTGCTCGAACCGCTCTCGAAGGCCCGCCGCCTGGGCCGCCGCATCCTCGGCGTCATCAAGGGCACCGCCGTCAACCAGGACGGCGCCAGCAACGGCCTGACCGCCCCCAGCGGCAAGGCGCAGGCCAAGGTCATCGAGCAGGCGCTGGCCGACGCGGGCCTGGCCCCCCAGGACGTCCAGCTCGTCGAGGCGCACGGCACCGCCACCCGGCTGGGAGACCCGATCGAGGTCAACGCCATCCACGCCACGTACGGCGCGGGCGAGCGCGACGAGCCGGTCTGGCTCGGCTCCCTCAAGTCGAACATCGGCCACTCCATGGCCGCCGCCGGCGTCGGCGGCGTCATCAAGTGCCTCACGGCCATGCGCGCGGGGGAGATGCCCCGCACGATGCACGTGGACGGCCCGCTGAACTCGCTGGTGGACTGGTCGGGTTCGGTGGACGTCCTGCGTGAGAACCGGCCCTGGCCGGCCCGCGACGGCGTCCGGCGCTGCGCCGTCTCCTCCTTCGGCGTCAGCGGCACGAACTCGCACGTCATCCTGGAGGGCTGGGACGAGACCGCGGACGCCGGGGACGCTCCGGACGGCCGGGCAGTGCAGGACGCTCCGGACGGCCGCACCGCCGCGGACGACGCCGGGTCCGTGCCCGCCGCCGATCCGGCCGTCGGCCCCCAGGTCCTGACCCTGTCCGCCAAGACCCCCACCGCGCTGGCCGCCTACGCCGAGGCGCTGGCCGTCGCGCTGGACGCCGGGACCGACCCCCTGCCGGCGGTCGCGCAGGCGCTGCGCACCCGGCGCGAGGGCTACGAGTACCGCGCGGCCGCGCTCGGCACCGACCGGGCCGAACTCTCCGCCGCGCTGCGCTCGTTCGCCGCCGGCCAGGAGGACGCCCCGGTCATCGGCGGCGAGGCCCGGCGCATCCGCCGCCCCGTCTTCGTCTTCCCCGGCCAGGGATCGCAGTGGCCCGGCATGGCGGCCTCGCTGCTCGCCGAGTCCGACGTCTTCCGGCTGCGGGTCGAGGAGTGCGCCGCGGCGTTCAAGCCGTACCTCGACTACGACCTGATGGCCGTGCTCTGGGGCGAGGACGACGAGACCGACCTGGAGCGCACCGACGTCATCCAGCCGCTGCTGTTCTGCACGATGCTGGGCCTGGCCGCCCTGTGGCGGTCCGCCGGCGTCGAGCCGGCCGCGGTGGTCGGCCACTCCCAGGGCGAGGTCGCCGCGGCCTGCCTGTCCGGCGCGCTGTCCCTGGAGGACGCGGCCCTGATCGTGGCCTGCCGCAGTCAGCTGCTGGAGCACTCCCGCGGCGGCATGGCCGCGGTGGCGGCCTCCCCCGAGGAGACCGCGGCGCTGCTCGCCGAGGCCGGCGCCGACCTGGTGGTCGCGGCCGTCAACGGCCCCTCGTTCGTGGTGGTCTCCGGCGACGACGAGCCCGGCCTCGCGCGGCTGCTCGACCTGTGCGAGGAGCGCGGCCGCTACGCCCGCCGGGTACCCGCCAAGTGCGCCTCCCACTCCCCGGTCATGGAGGAGCTCCGCGAGGAGGTCCTCGAGGGCCTCGCCGAGGTCGCCCCGGTCCCGTCCGCCGTCCCGATGTTCTCGACCGTCGACATGGCGCGGCTGCGCGGCGACGAGCTCGACGCCGGCTACTGGTTCCGCAACCTGCGCGGCCAGGTCCGGTTCGCCGGCACGATCGCCGAGATGGCCTCGTACGGCTTCGACGCCTTCGTGGAGATCAGCCCGCACCCCGTCCTGACCGGCTCGCTCGAGGCCGTCCTCAAGGAGGCCGGCAGCACCGCACCGGTGTCCGCGACCCTCAAGCGCGACCAGGGCTCCCTCGGGCGGTTCCTCGCAGCGGCGGCCGAGGCGCACGTCCAGGGGCACGCGCTCGACTGGACCGGCCTGCTGCCCGCCGTGCCCGCCCGGACCGTGGCGGCCGTGGAGCTGCCGACCTACCCGTTCGAGCGGGAGCGGTTCTGGCTGGAGACCGAGGGCGTGGGCCGGGTGACCCCGGTCGCGGCCCAGGTCACGACCCCGTCCGCGGCCCCGGCCGTCGGCACGGTGCCGGCCGTCCGCCCGGGCTCCGTCGCCGACGGCGACCACCCGTTCCTCCGCTCCGTCGTCGAGACGGCCGACGGCACGGTGCTGCTCACCGGCCGGCTGTCCGTCCGCAGCCACCCGTGGCTGATGGACCACTGCGTCGAGGACACCGCGCTGCTGCCCGGCACGGCCTTCATGGAACTGCTGCTGACCGCGGGCCGCGAGGTGGGCTGCGAGCGCCTCGAGGAGATGGTCGTCAGCGACCCGCTGCTGCTGCCGATGGCCGGCACGGCCGTGGACGTCCAGGTCGCCGTCGCGCCCGCGGACGCCCAGGGCGCGCGCGCCGCCACCGTGCACTCGCGCGCCGCCGCCGACGTCGGGTGGGTGCGCAACGCCGAGGGCCTGCTGGGCGCCGCCCGCCCCGGTACGGACGCGGTGGACCTGGCCGCGGCGCCCGGTGCGACCGCGCTGCCCGCCGCCGAGACCCTCTACCCGCTGCTGCGCGGCCTGGGCTACGGCTACGGCGAGGCCTTCCAGGGCGTGCGCTCCGGGGAGCACCTGGGCGCCGACTGGGTCCGGTCCCGGGTCGAGCTGCCCGAAGCTGCCCTGGTCAACCACAGCGGTTTCGCCGCCCACCCCGCGCTGACCGACGCCGCGCTGCACGCCGCCGTGGCCTGCGGGCTGCTCGGCGAGACGGAGCCGGGTCGGATCGCGGTGCCGTTCGTCTTCAACGGCGTACGGACGGCGGCGGCCGCCACGGGCGCGGTCGCCTGCGAGGCGCTGGCCTACCGGGTCGGCCCGGACGCCATCGCGCTGACGCTCGCCGCGGCAGACGGCACCGTGCTGCTCGAGGTCGAGCGCATGGTCGTACGCGGCCTGGCCCTCGCCGGGGCCGGCGCGGCCCCCGTCGACCTCGACCACGCCGGTCTCTTCGAGACCGACTGGCAGGAGCCGGCGGGCGAGGCGCCCCAGGACGTGCGGCTGTGCGTGGTCGGCGGGGACGAAGGTCCGCTGCCGGCCGCGCTGCGGGACGCCAACCGGGAGGGCATCTCGGTGGCCACGCTCGACGAGGCGATCATGATCGTCTCGTCGATCCCGGGGAACTGGCAGGTCGTCATGGGCTGTCCGGCCCCCCGGAACACCACGGTCGAGCAGGCGCACGCGTCGGCCGAACGGACCCTGGCGGCCCTGCAGACCTGGCTGCGCGCCGAGGCCCTGGCGGACACCGCGGTGCTGACGTTCATGACGCAGGACTCCGTGGCCGTCCCGGGTGACGAAACGTTTGCTCTCGGGGACGGTGCGGTCTGGGGCATGGTCCGCTCCGCCCAGACCGAGTACCCGGGCCAGTTCCGCGTGGTCGACGCCGACGCCGCGGCCCTGGGCGCCACCGAAGGCCTGCTCCGGGCGCTGCGCCGCACCGAGCCGCAGCTCGCCGTGCGCGGCGGCCGCGTCCTGATGCCCCAGCTCGTCCCGCACGTCCCGGCCGGCGCGGCCCGGCCCGAGGTGGGCGACGGCACCGTCGTGCTCACCGGCGGCACCGGCACCCTCGGCCGCGAGGTGGCCCGCCACCTCGTCACCACGTGGGGCGTACGGTCCCTGGCCCTGCTCAGCCGCAGCGGCGAACGGGCCGCGGGCATCGCGGACTTCCGCACCGAACTGGTCGGACTCGGCGCCGACGTCCAGGTGCTGGCGGCCGACGTGGCCGACGCGCACGACGTGCGCCGCGCGCTCGCGCAGATCAGGTCCCGCGGACCGGTCGTCGGCGTCGTGCACGCCGCCGGTCTGCTCGACGACGCGATCGTCGCGAACATGACGCCCGACCAGCTGCGCCGCGTCCTGCGCAGCAAGGTCGACTCGGCCTGGCACCTGGACGCGGCGACGCGCGAGGACGACCTGCGCTTCTTCGTGCTCTTCTCCTCCCTCTACGGCGTGCTCGGCGGCCCCGGCCAGGCCAACTACGCCGGTGCCAACACCTTCCTCGACCAGTTCGCCGCCTGGCGGTCCGCCGAGGGCCGGGCCACCCGCTCCGTCGCCTGGGGCCTGTGGTCCGAGGCCACCGGCATGACCGGCCACCTCGACGAGAGCGACCTGCTGCGCCTGCGGCGCAACGGCGTCGCGCCGTTCGAGACGGCCGCCGGCCTGGCCCTGTTCGACGCCGCGGCCGCCGGGACCGCCCCGGCCCTCGTCGGCGCCCGGCTGGCACTGCCGGACGCGACCGGACCGGGGGCGGGGGACACGCCGTTCCTGCTGACCCGGCTGGCCGGGCTCACCGGGTCGACCGGGGGCACGGGCCGCGGCCCGGTGGCCCGCCCGGCCACCCGCCCGGCGGCCCCGGTGACCCCGGCGCCCGCCGCCGTCCGGACCGCCGCTCCGGTGCGACCGGCCGTTCCGGTGGCGGCCGCCACCCCCGCCCCCGCCACCGCTGCCGCCGCACCCGCCGCCACCGCCACGGCGGACGCCGGTGCGGAGCAGCCGGGAGCCGCCGCCCTCGCGGTGCTGACCTCCCCGGACGCCTCGGCCGACCAGCGGCTGGTCGCCGCGGTCGGACTGGTCAGGGAGTGCGTGGCGGGCCTGCTGGGCCTCAAGCCCGAACGGGTCGACGCGCAGCGCTCGTTCTACGAGATGGGCGTGGACTCCCTGACCTCCATGGAGCTGCGGGTCCGGCTCGGCCGGGCGCTGGGCATCCGGCTCGGGGCCACCGCGGTCTTCGACCACCCGACCCCGGAGGCGTTGGCCCAGCACGTGGTCGACCTGTTCGGGCCTCCCGGACCGGGCGGCGGCGGTGGCACGGCCCCGGAGGGGACCCCGGGCGGCCCGGGAAATGACGGTGCGTCCGCGGCGGGCCCCGCCGCGGACGCACACCCCGGGACCACGGCCGCCGCGCGGCGCGGCACCGGTGCCGCGGGGGCCGGGGACGGCGGCACCGCCGGCCCGGCCGCCGGGCAGGTGACGCACCCGACCGGATCCGCCGCCCCGGCCGCCGCACCGCGGCGGCCGGCCCGGCCCGACTCCGAGCCGTTCCCGCTCACCAAGCTCCAGGAGGCCTACGTCGCCGGCCGCGCCGGTGACTTCGAGCTCGGCAACGTGCCGACGGTCCTGTGCATCGAGGTCGACCTCACCGGCTTCGACGTACGGGCGGCCGAGCGCGCCTTCCGGCAGCTGGTGGACCGCCACGAGATGCTCCGCGCGGTGTTCGACCCGGCCGGCACCCAGCGCGTCCTGGGCGAGGTGCCGGACTTCCGGATCCCCGTCGAGGACCTCCGCCCCCTCGGCCCCGAGGAGCGGACCGCCCGGCTCGGCCAGATCCACGAGGAGGTGACCACCCACACCTTCGACACGTCCCGCTGGCCGCTGGTCCTGGTCCGGGCCACCCGCGTGGACGAGGCCGTCACCCGGCTCCACGTGGCCGTGGACGTCCTGGTCTCGGACGGCGCGAGCAGCACCCTGCTCTTCAACGAGTGGGCCCGCCTCTACCGCGACCCGGCGGCCCCGCTGCCCGCGACCGGCCCCTCCTTCGCCCGGCACGTGGAACGGGCGGCGCGCCACCAGGCCTCGGCGGAGATCGAGCCGAGCCGCACCTACTGGCAGGAGCGGGCGGCGACCCTGCCGCCGGCGCCCCGGCTGCCGTACGCCGCACCGCTGTGCGACGTCGGCCGGCCCGTCTTCGGCAACCGGTTCATCCGGGTCGAGGCACCCCAGTGGCAGCGCTTCAAGAAGAACGCGGCGGCCGCCGGGCTGACCGCCTCCGGCGCCGTGCTCGCCGCCTACTGCCAGGTCCTCGCCCGCTGGTCCAAGTGCCCGGACTTCACGCTCACCGTCCTGGTCTCCCAGCGCTCCGCCTTCGCCGGGGAGGACATGTCCACGGTGGTCGGCAACTTCTCCTCCACCACCCTGCTCGAGGTGCACGTCGACGAGGCGGCCCCGTTCCGCGCGGTCGCCGCGGGCATCCAGCGGCAGCTGATCCAGGACATGGAGCACGTCGCGTACACCGGCCTCGACGTCCTGCGCGACCTGAGCCGGCTGGACGGGGAGGCGGGCCGGGCCCGGCTGCCCGTCGTGTTCAACAGCACCATCGGCGGCGGCGCACCCGCACCCGACGCCCCGCGCACGGCCGGCCCGGTGGGCGCGCTGTGCCTGCTCGGCGACTCGGGCACCCCCGTGTGGAGCGGGGTCCGCACGCCCCAGGTCGTCCTGGACCACCAGGCGTTCGAGGAGGACGGCGCGCTCGTCCTCAACTGGGACGTGGTCGAAGAGGTGTTTCCCGAGGGTGTCGTGGACGCCATGCTCGCCGCTTACGAAGGACTGATCCGTGAACTCTGTGCCTGAGTCCGCCTGGACCCTGCCCCCGTGGACCGGGACCGTCGCCGACCTCCCGGCCACGGCCGGCGACCCGGACCCCGTCGCCGCCCTCCCGGCCGACGCCCTGCTGCACCTGGCCTTCCTCGACCGGGCCGCGGAGACCCCGGACGCCGTGGCCGTCATCGCCGCCGACCGCACCCTCACCTACGCCGAACTCGCCGACGAGTCGGCCCGGATCGCGGTGCTCCTCGCGGCCCGCGGCGTGGGCCGCGAGTCGCTCGTCGCCGTCGTCATGGACAAGGGCTGGGAACAGGTCGTGGGCTGCCTCGGCATCCTGCGCGCCGGCGCCGCGTACGTCCCCCTGGACCCGCACTGGCCGGCCCGCCGCCTGGCCGACGTGCTCGGCTCCGCCGGCATCACCGAGGCGCTCACCCGGCCCGGCCCCGCCGACGGCGTGACCTGGCCCGAAGGGGTCACGGTCACCCCCGTCGTCCCGCCGGCGGCCGACGCCCCGGCAGCCCCCGACGCGCCGGCCGTCGACACCGCGCCCGGCGACCTCGCGTACGTCATCTACACCTCCGGCTCCACCGGCGTGCCCAAGGGCGTGATGATCGAGCACGGGCCCGCCGTCAACACGGTCCGGGACGTGAACCGGGAGCTCGGCTGCACGGCCGCCGACCGGGTCCTGGGCCTCTCGGCGCTCAACTTCGACCTCTCGGTCTACGACCTCTTCGGCCCCCTGTCGGTCGGCGGCGCCCTGGTGCTCCCGGCCCCCGGCGACGCCCGCGAACCCGGCGCCTGGCTACGCCTCATGACGGAGGCCGGCGTCACCGTCTGGAACAGCGTGCCGGCCCTGATGGCCATGCTCACCGAGTACGCCAGGAGCGCCCCGCCGGCGCCGCTGCCGCCGCTGCGCGCGGTCCTGATGAGCGGTGACTGGATCCCGGTGGGCCTGCCGGGCGAGGTGCGGGAGCTGTTCGCCGACGCCCGCCAGTGGTCGCTCGGCGGCGCCACGGAGGCCTCCATCTGGTCCGTCTGGCACCCCATCACGCCGGCGGACGCCGAGCTCCCCTCCGTCCCGTACGGCCGTTCGATGAGCGGCCAGCACGTCTACGTCGGCGACGGGCTGATGCGGCCCCGGCCGTGCTGGGTGCCCGGCGAGATCTACATCGCCGGCGTGGGCCTGGCCCGCGGCTACCTCGGCGACGCCGAGCGCACGGCGCGCAGCTTCGTCACCGACCCGGCCACCGGCGCCCGCCGCTACCGGACCGGCGACTGGGGGCGGCTGCTGCCGAGCGGCGAGATCGAGTTCCTGGGCCGGGAGGACATGCAGGTCAAGGTCGGCGGCCACCGCATCGAACTCGGCGACGTCGAGGCCGCGTTGCTGGCCTGCCCCGGCGTACGGGGCGCGGTGGCCGGCGTGCAGGGCGGCCGCCACCGCACCCGGCTCACGGCCCAGGTGCTGCTGGAGCCGGGCGCCGGCCACGCGGCCGAGGACGTGCGGGCGCTGCTGGCCGAGCGCGTGCCGGCGTACATGGTGCCCACGGCCGTCGCGGTCCTGGACGAGTTCCCGCTCACCCCGAACGGCAAGGTCGACCGCAAGGCGCTCGCCGCCCTCGCCGACGACCTGGCCGCCGCGCACGTCGTCGAGCACCCCGCGGACGCCGAGGAGGAGCTCCTCCTCACCATCTGGCGCGGCTTCTTCGCCGACCATCGCCCCGGCCCCGGGCCGGAGGCCGGTGACGGGGCGGCGGACGGGGTCGCCGACGGGCAGCCGGTGCCCGGCGTGGCGGACCTCTCCGTCACGGACAACTTCTTCGAACTGGGCGGTGACTCGCTGCGCGCCGTGCGCCTGATGTCCGTCCTGCGGCGCGAGACCGGAGTGGAGCTGCCGGTGTCCGCCCTCTTCGGGGCGCCCACCGTGCGCGCCCTGGCGCAGCGGCTGCGCGAGGCCCGGGACTCGGCCCGGGACGGCGTCGGCCGGCCGGTCGTGGTCCCCGTCCGCACCACGGGCGAGGCGGTCCCCCTGGTGTTCGCCCACCCGGTGGGCGGCGACGTCCTGTGCTACTCGGAGCTCGCCCGGGCGCTCGGCGACGACCAGCCGTTCTACGCCCTCCAGTCGCCCTGCCACGACGGCACGGCGCCGGGGTTCCTCGACCTCGTCGGCACGTACGCGCAGGCCGTCCTCGACGAGGTGCCGGGCCGCCGGTACCGGCTCGGCGGCTGGTCGATGGGCGGAGTGCTGGCCCTCGAACTGGCCCGGGAGCTGACCGCCCGCGGCTGCACGGTGGACCTGGTCGCGGCGGTCGACGTCCTCGAGACGCCGCAGGACCTGGCCCGTGCCGAGATCAGCCGCGACCGCCTGCTCGGCTGGCTGGCCCGCGACCTCGCGGGCCTGACCGGCAGCTCCTGGCCCGAGCCGCCGGGACCGTTCGAGACCCTGGAGGAGCTGTACGAGGCGGTGCGCGGAGCCGGGATCCTGCCCGCCGACATCGCGTTCGCCGAGTTCGCGGCGGTCTACGAGCGCTTCGAGGTGAACGCGCGGGCGCTGTGCGGCTACCGGCCCGCCGAGCCGCTGACCGGCACGGCCGTGCACTTCCTGCAGGCAGGGGCGGGCGGCGGCCCGGCGGCCGCCGAGGGCTGGCGCCCCCTGTGCGCGGGCGGGTTCACCCACACGGAGGTCCCCGGCGACCACTACACCGTCCTCAAGGGCACCGGCGCCGAAGCCGTGGCCACCCACCTGCACGGCCTCCTGACGGCCACGACGCACTGACCGGCCCCCACCCCGTGCCCACCACCCCCACCCCGCCCACGGCCGGCGCGGAAGCCTCCTCCCCGGAGGGGCCCCGCCCGGCTCCCGGGACCGGCCACCCGGCCGGACCCTTCCCGGCCCCGGCCCGCGCCACGGGGCTGTTCGCGGGGCTCCTGCCCGCCGGGGTCGCCGTGGCCGAGTTCGCCGGGGAGGCACCGTACGCGGAACTCGCGGCCGGGCTCTTCCCGGCGGAGCGGGCGGCGGTGGCGCGCGCGTACCCGTCGCGGCGGCGGGAGTTCGCCGCCGTCCGGGCCTGCGCCCGGGCGGCCATGGCCCGGCTCGGTGTGCCGCCCCTCCCCGTGCTCCCCCACGGGGAGGGGCCCACCTGGGCGCGCAACGCCCCCCGCTGGCCCGAGGGCCTGACCGGCAGCATGACCCACTGCACCGGCTACCGGGCCGCGGCCCTGACCCGCACCGGCCCTGGCCATCCGCTGCTCTCCCTCGGCATCGACGCCGAGCCGAACGCCCCGCTCCCCGACGGCGTACGCTCCCTGGCCCTGCGCCCCGAGGAGGAGAGCGCCCTGCCCGCCCTCACGGCCGGCCGGCCCGGCGTGGCCTGGGACCGCGTCGTCTTCAGCGCCAAGGAGAGCGTCTTCAAGGCCTGGTACCCCCTGACCGGCCGCTGGCTGGGCTTCGAGGACTGCCACATCACCCTCACCCCCGACACCACCACGTTCACGGCCCACCTCCACACCGAGCCCCCACCCCCCTTCCCCACCACCCCCCTCACGGGCCACTGGCGCCTCCACCCCGACCCCCGAACACCCCTGCTCGCCACCGCCGTGACGGTCGCCCGGCCTCCGCGCCCGTAGCGGCCCGGCCCTTCGGTACGCGAACGCCGAGGCGCCCCACCTCCGGGGGGAAGCTCCGGCCAGCTACCGCTGACCTCGGGCCCCCGCGCGCACGCCTCCGGAGCTGCAGGCCGTGCGGCCGGGATCATGCGGTCGCCTCCACGAGCAGCGTGCCGATCGTGAACCACACGGCTCCGAAGACGGAGTACACGGAGTCGAATTCCGCCTCGTGCTCCGCCAGGTACTCCTCCGACCGGCCCACGTGGATGTCGAGCAGGCCGCCGAACCGTGTCCTGGCCCGCTCCGCCTGGACGGCCGCAGCATGCCGGACGGCCCGCGTCCGAGCCAGAACGCCGCAGCCGAGGGGCTCGCCCCGGTCACAGCCCTGTTTTGGGCCTTTCCGGACGAACCCGCATGAAAGACTGAGGCCCCGCCACTCTCCGTGAAGAGCGACGGGGCCTCGGTCCCGGTGTGTCTGCTGTCCTAGATGTCGCGGAAGATCTCGATCTGGGCGCCGACCGAGTTGAGGCGCTCGGCGAGTTCCTCGTAGCCGCGGTTGATGACGTAGACGTTGCGGAGCACCGAGGTGCCCTCGGCGGCCATCATCGCGAGGAGGACGACCACGGCCGGGCGCAGGGCCGGCGGGCACATCATCTCGGCCGCGCGCCAGCGGGTCGGGCCCTCGACCAGGACGCGGTGCGGGTCCAGGAGCTGGAGGCGGCCGCCGAGGCGGTTGAGGTCGGTGAGGTAGATGGCCCGGTTGTCGTACACCCAGTCGTGGATCAGGGTCTTGCCCTGGGCGACCGCGGCGATGGCCGCGAAGAAGGGCACGTTGTCGATGTTCAGGCCCGGGAAGGGCATCGGGTGGATCTTGTCGATCGGGGCCTCGAGCTTGGACGGGCGGACCGTGAGGTCGACCAGCCGGGTACGGCCGTTGTCGGCCACGTACTCCGCCGAGCGGTCGTGGTCGAGGCCCATCTCCTCGAGCACCGCGAGCTCGATCTCCATGAACTCGATCGGCACCCGGCGGATCGTCAGCTCCGACTCCGTCACGACCGCCGCGGCGAGCAGGCTCATCGCCTCGACCGGGTCCTCGGAGGGGGAGTAGTCCACGTCCACGTCGATGTTCGGCACGCCGTGCACCGTCAGGGTCGTGGTGCCGATGCCCTCGACCCGCACGCCCAGCGCCTCGAGGAAGAAGCACAGGTCCTGGACCATGTAGTTCGAGGAGGCGTTGCGGATGACGGTCACGCCGTCGTGGCGGGCGGCCGCGAGGAGCGCGTTCTCGGTGACGGTGTCCCCGCGCTCGGTCAGGACGATGGGCCGCTCGGGGGAGACCCCGGCCTCGACCTGCGCGTGGTACAGGCCCTCGGTGGCCGTGATGTCCAGGCCGAACCGGCGCAGCGCGATCATGTGCGGTTCGATGGTGCGGGTGCCGAGGTCGCAGCCGCCGGCGTACGGCAGCCGGAAGCGGTCCATGCGGTGCAGCAGCGGGCCGAGGAACATGATGATGCTGCGGGTGCGGCGGGCCGCGTCCGCGTCGATGGCGTCCATGTCGAGCTGGGTCGGCGGTACGAGCTCCAGGTCGACGCCGCCGTTGATCCAGCGGGAGCGCACGCCGATGGAGTTGAGCACCTCGAGCAGGCGGTAGACCTCCTCGATGCGGGCCACCCGGCGCAGCACCGTGCGGCCCTTGTTGAGCAGGGTGGCGCACAGCAGTGCGACACAGGCGTTCTTGCTGGTCTTGACGTCGATGGCGCCGGAGAGCCGACGGCCGCCGACCACGCGCAGGTGCATCGGGCCGGCGTAGCCGAGGGACACGATCTCGCTGTCGAGCGCCTCGCCGATCCGGGCGATCATCTCAAGGCTGATGTTCTGGTTGCCGCGCTCGATGCGGTTGACGGCGCTCTGGCTGGTGCCGAGCGCATCGGCGAGCTGACTCTGCGTCCAGCCGCGGTGCTGCCGGGCGTCACGAATGAGCTTGCCGATGCGTACGAGGTAATCGTCTGCCATGGGGGAACGTTATCTCAGATATGAGATGTCGCTCGCGCTGGGCGTGTCATTCGGGTGGTCCCCGGTCGGCGACGGTCCGGCACCGACTCCTCCCGGCGCCGGTGCCGGACCGTCAACTCCGTTGCCGGCCCCCGGCCTCAGCTCCCGCAGCCGCAGGCCCCGTGCCGGCCGCCGTGCAGGGCCGCGTACGCGTCCGGACGCGGGGCGGAGGTGCCGCGCGACAGGCGTGCGGCAGCCCCCCGACCCGTGGCGGAATGTACATCATGCACCGTTTTGCCCCCGACGAGGGTGAGTTCCACCCGCGTGTCGCTGATGTCCCTGACCGGGCACCGCGTCACATCCCGGTCCAGCAGGACCAGATCGGCCGCCTTGCCCTTCTCCAGGGTGCCGGTGAGGTGGTCCTGGCGGAGCTGCCACGCCGTGCCCGAGGTGTGCATGAGCAGGGACGACGTACGGCTGAGGCCCTCCAGCTCCCGGTGCAGCGGCCCGTCCCCGTACGCACCCTGACGGTCGATGGCCGTGCGGACCTGGTTCCAGACCTGCAGGGCGTCCACCGGCCAGTCCGAACCGGCGGTCAGGCGCGCCCCGGCCTTCTCGAGGCTGCGTGCCGGATACATCCAGCGGTGCCGCTCCTTCCCGATGTACGGCAGCAGCGCGTCCATCGTCCAGGTGTCCTCGGCGGCCCACTGGAGCTGGAGGCAGGCGGCCACCCCGAGTTGCGCGAAACGCCGCAGATCGGACGGATCGACCAGCTGGAGGTGCGCGACGGTGTTGCGAAGGTCACGCAGCCCGGTCGTCCGGCGGGCGTACGCGTACCCGTCCAACGCGGTGCGCACCGCCCGGTCGCCCAGCCCGTGCGCGTGCATCTGCCAGCCGGCCTTGTTGAACGCGGCCGTGAGCCGGCCGTAGTCGTGCGCGGAGACGTACAGCTCCCCGCGGTTGTCGGTCGGCCGGCCGTGCCCGTCCAGGTACGGCTTCAACAGGGCCGCCGTCTGCGCCGGGTACTCGATGACCCCGTCGAGGAACACCTTGACGGTGCCGAACCGCAGCCCCCGTACGCCCTCGAACTCGCGCCGCAGCCCCTTCGCGAACGCCAGTGCCGCGGCCGGGTCCTTCGCCTGCACCGCGTCCACCCGGACGGCGGGCACGATGCGCTGCGGGAGCTTGTGCGCCGCCGAGAGGGCCTTGTACAGCACGAGCTCGTCGCGGGTCGCCCAGGCGTCCATCATCGTCGTCACGCCGGAGGCGGCCGCGGTGGCCAGCACCTGCGCGCAGGCGGTCACCAGTTCGGCCCGGGTGGGCTCCGGTACGTGCCGGGTGACCAGCACCTGGGCGTCGTCCTTCAGCACGCCGGTGGGCCGGCCGTCCGAGCCCTTGACGATCTGCCCGCCCACCGGGTCGGGGGTGCCGGCCGTGATGCCCGCGACGTCCAGTGCGCGCTGGTTCGCCCACAGGTTGTGCCCGTCGCCCCCCACCAGGGCGATCGGCCGCCGGGTGGGCAGCGCGTCCAGCATGGTGTGGTGCGGGAGGGTGCCGTGCGGCAGCAGGCCGACCGGGTTCCAGTCCTCGACCACCAGCCAGCGGTCCGGCTCCGCCGCCGCGCCGCCGGTGTCGGCCAGGAAGCCCTTGAGGATCTCCAGCAGCTCGTCGAGGGTGGTCTCGGCGCCGGCGAGGGAGGGCTTGAGGGAGCGGCGGCCGGCGCCCAGCGGGTGCACGTGCCCGTCGTGGATGCCGCTCATCACCGTGTTGCCGCGGGCGTTGACCACCTCGGTGTCCCGGCCGATCAGCCGGCGCAGGGCGCGGTCCGTGCCGGTGGCCAGGATCCGGCCGTCGCGGCCGACCGCCACGGCCTCGACCGGCCGGGCCCCCGGCACTCCGGTGAACACCCGGGCGTTGTGCACGATCAGCGCCGCGGACGAGGCGGTACGGGAGCCCGTCGCCCCGGCCGCACCCGGCGCGACGGGCGCTTCGGCCGCACCGGCCGGCCCGGCCGCCGCAACGCCGAGCGCGCCGGCCGCGCCGGCGACCCCCACGGCGGTGAGCAGGCCCCGCCGGGACAGGCCGCCCGCCGGCACCACGCCGCCGGCGGCGCCGTCGACCGCGGCGGAGCTCCCGGCCCCGCGGGCCGCACCGGACTCATCAGAACGCGTCATGACCACGTGACCACTCCAAGTACGTTGGCTGTGGCCGGGACACTCACTGATTAACGGCTTAACCAGAACCCTGACCGGACGACGGATTCCGTACGGGGCCGCCCGCAGGGCCTCCTCCTCCGCCCGGGGCCCGCCGCCCGCACGCCCGCCCCGCCGCCCCGCTGCCCCGCCGCCCACGCCCGCCGTCCGTCCGCCGTCCGCACGCCGCCGGCCCCGCTGCCGGGCATCCGTACGATGGCCCGGTGCCCGGACCCACCATCGCCGACATCGCGCGCGCCGCCGAGGTCTCCACCGCGACCGTCTCGCACGCCCTCAACGGCACGGGCCGGCTCGGCGGGTCCACCCGCGCCCGCGTGCGCGAGGTGGCCGCCGCCCTCGGCTACGCCGCGCCCCGGGCCCCGCGCACCCGTACCCTCGGGCTCGCCGTGACGACGTACGCCGGGCACGCCTGGGACTTCCTCGCGGTCGCCTACTACGCCCGCTGGATCACCGCCGCCACCTCGGCCGCGCACGCCCGCGGGTACGCCCTGACGACGCTGCCCGCCGTCCGGGGCGCCGAGGCGCTCTGGCACACCCTGGCCGTCGACGGGATGCTGCTCCTCGACAGCCCCGAGGGGGACCGGGTGCTGCGGGCCCTGCGCGCCCGGGGCATGCCGGTGGTCTTCGACGGCCGCCCCACCGAACCGCGCCCCGGGGACGTCTGGGTGGACAACGACCACCGGGCCACCGTGCACGAGGTCCTCGACCACCTCGAGGCCGCCGGCGCCCGCCGGACAGCCCTGCACGCCGGCTACGGGCGGGAGTACTACACGGCCGCGGTGACGGCGGCGTACGAACGGTGGTGCGGCGAGCACGGTCAGGACCCGCTGGTCGTCACCTTCGACCCGATCGACTCGGTCGGCCACGCCTTCGACACCGTCTTCGCCACGGGCGCGGCCGACGCCGTGTACGCCGTCTACGACCCCGGGGGCCGCCAGGTGCTGGCCGCGGCCCGGCGCCACGGGCTGCGCGTGCCGCAGGACCTGATGCTGGTGTGCGCGAGCGAGGACCCCGGGTACGGGGCCGGGGACCCCGCGGTCAGCACGGTGACCTTCCAGCCGGAGGTCATCGCGGAGACCGCCGTCGCCGCCCTGGTCGACCTCATCGAGACCGACCCCGCCACCTACCCGGCCGCCGACCCCGCCCCGCGCACGGTCCCGGCGCTCCTGCGCCCCCGCGCTTCTTCGCGCCCCCGGCGCTGAGCAGGGACCCCTCGCCCGGAGCGGTGGAATCCGACCGATCCCGGCCCGGCGGGCCGGGCGGGGCGCTAGCGTCCCGGTCGTGGACTTCCAGACGGGACGGGACAGCGGTGCGCCGGGCGCGTCCCCGTCCGTCTTCGTGTCCTACGACTCGTCCGACTCCTTCCTGGCCGTGGTGGTGGCGGGCCACGGCACCCTCGACCCCGCTGCGGGCGGGTGGTCCGCGGGTGGTGTGTCGGGCGGGCCGCTCCTGATCCCGCGGCACCCGGCGATGTCCGCGGGGCCGTCGCGGCTGACGGACCTGACGCGGCGCGTCCTCGCGCTGACGGTTTTCGACGACCTTCTCGCGCACGCCCTCGACGGCGGCCGCACGGAGCCGCCCCGCACCGCTCTCGCGGAGCTCTTCGAAGCCGGCCTCGGACTGGACCCGGACACCGCCGCATCCGCCGCCCGGGTTCCCGGCCTCGCCGTCCCGCACGGGTCACTGCCGGAGCCCTGGGCCGTCCCGGCGCCCCCCGCCTTCGCCACCGCGCCCCGACCCGCCGGAGCCGCCGCCCGGACCGCCGGAACCGGCCGCGCTCCCGCCGAAGCCGCCGAAGTCCACGGCGCGCTGGTCCTGTCCGCGGGCTCCGCCGCCCCCGCCCGGGCGGCCGAAGCCGTCGCGCAGCTCCTGCACCGGTTCCGCCCGCGGGCCGACCTCGCGCCCCCCTTGGACCGCACCCTGACGCTCGCCGCGCTCGCCGAGGCCGCCGCGGCCCTCCGCGCGGAGCTCACGCGGTGCCTCCAGCTGCTGCTCCGCCCGGCGGCGTACGAGTACGAGGACCACGTGCCGCCGAACGGGTGCTCGCCCTGCGGGGTGATCAGGATGGCCGCGACCGCGGTCCCGCGCGGCCCGCAGCCGGCTCTGCACGCCCGCGCCGCCATCCCCCGCCGGGCCCCGGCCGCCTGACCCCACGTACCCCGTACCTCCGACGGGGCGGGCGGGCCGGCGCCCGCACACCCCATGGAGAGACCGTGCAGAAGTCCACCCTGCTCCCGGCGCAGCTCGCGGAGCACCCCTGGGCGTCGACCACCACCGGTGCCGTCGCCCTCGTCCTGGCCCTCGTCTTCGGGCCCCCGGTCGCCAAGCGGCTCCGGGAGCTGACGGCCGCCTACTGGCAGCCGAAGATCACGCAGCTCCGCGCGGGCGCCGCCCGCCGCCTCGACCCGGGGCGCGCCGCGGGACCCGACAGCAGGCCGCCGGCCGGGGCCGCCGCCCGGCACCCCGGGGACTCCACGCGGTCCGGGCGCTGAGGCCCGGCCCGGCAGCCGTCCCCCCGGTGCCCGTCGACGGCGGCGCGGTCTCCGCCCACCTCTTCTCCTGCCGGCCCTGCGCCGGGGCGGCCGTCCTCCGGCGATGCTGAACTGTGACGGAGGGATGTCGTACGTCACACAGCGAACTCGCACCTGCCGTGCATGACCAGGAGGCGGTGATGCACTAGAGTTATCTCGACATCGAGATATCTGCCGAAGGCGTCCCGCAGCCGCACCCCTGGTAAGGGTTACCTAACTTAGCCTTACCTTAGCGGATTGGCCAGAGTGTCGAGCGGCAGGATGCGGTGGAACGCGCGAATTTCATGCAATGAAGGAGACTGTCGTGTCGGCGAACAGCTTCGACGCCCGCAGCACCCTGAAGGTGGGCGACGAGTCGTACGAGATCTTCCGGCTGGACAAGGTGGAGGGCTCCGCCCGGCTGCCGTACAGCCTGAAGGTGCTGCTGGAGAACCTGCTCCGCACCGAGGACGGCGCGAACATCACCGCCGACCACATCCGCGCGCTCGGCGACTGGGACTCCCAGGCCCAGCCGAGCCAGGAGATCCAGTTCACGCCGGCCCGCGTGATCATGCAGGACTTCACCGGTGTGCCGTGTGTCGTCGACCTCGCCACCATGCGCGAGGCCGTCGCCGCCCTCGGCGGCGACCCGGCGAAGATCAACCCGCTCTCTCCGGCCGAGATGGTCATCGACCACTCCGTCATCGCCGACAAGTTCGGCACCAACGACGCCTTCGCGCAGAACGTCGAGCTGGAGTACGGCCGCAACAAGGAGCGCTACCAGTTCCTGCGCTGGGGCCAGACCGCCTTCGACGACTTCAAGGTCGTCCCCCCGGGCACCGGCATCGTCCACCAGGTCAACATCGAGCACCTGGCCCGCACGGTCATGGTCCGGGGCGGCCAGGCCTACCCCGACACCCTCGTCGGCACCGACTCCCACACCACCATGGTCAACGGCCTCGGTGTGCTCGGCTGGGGCGTCGGCGGCATCGAGGCCGAGGCCGCGATGCTCGGCCAGCCGGTCTCCATGCTGATCCCGCGCGTGGTCGGCTTCAAGCTCACCGGCGAGCTGCCCACCGGCACCACCGCCACCGACCTGGTGCTCACCATCACCGAGATGCTGCGCAAGCACGGCGTCGTCGGCAAGTTCGTCGAGTTCTACGGTGAGGGCGTCGCCGCCACCTCGCTCGCGAACCGCGCCACCATCGGCAACATGTCGCCGGAGTTCGGTTCCACCGCCGCGGTCTTCCCGATCGACGGCGAGACCCTGAACTACCTGCGCCTGACCGGCCGCTCCGCGCAGCAGGTCGCGCTCGTCGAGGCGTACGCCAAGGAGCAGGGCCTCTGGCTGGACCCGGCCGCCGAGCCCGACTTCTCCGAGAAGCTGGAGCTCGACCTCTCCACGGTCGTCCCCTCCATCGCCGGCCCGAAGCGCCCGCAGGACCGCATCGTCCTCGCGAACGCCGCCGCGCAGTTCGCCCAGGACGTCCGCAACTACGTCACCACCGCCGACGAGGCGGGCGAGGAGTCCTTCCCGGCCTCCGACGCCCCGGCCGTCAGCAACGGCGTCCCGTCGAACCCGGTCCAGGTGACCGCCCCCGACGGCACCACCTACACGATCGACCACGGCGCCGTCACCGTCGCCGCGATCACCTCCTGCACCAACACCTCGAACCCGTACGTCATGGTCGCCGCCGCGCTCGTGGCGAAGAAGGCCGTGGAGAAGGGCCTGACCCGCAAGCCGTGGGTCAAGACCACCCTCGCCCCGGGCTCGAAGGTCGTCACCGACTACTTCGACAAGGCCGGTCTGACCCCGTACCTCGACAAGGTCGGCTTCAACCTCGTCGGCTACGGCTGCACCACCTGCATCGGCAACTCCGGCCCGCTGCCGGAGGAGGTCTCCAAGGCCGTCAACGACCACGACCTCGCGGTCACCTCGGTCCTCTCGGGCAACCGCAACTTCGAGGGCCGGATCAACCCCGACGTCAAGATGAACTACCTGGCCTCCCCGCCGCTGGTCGTCGCGTACGCCCTCGCCGGCTCCATGAAGGTGGACATCACCAAGGACGCGCTGGGCACCGACACCGAGGGCAACCCGGTCTTCCTCAAGGACATCTGGCCGTCGGAGGCCGAGGTCAACGACGTCGTCGCCAACGCCATCGGCGAGGACATGTTCTCCAAGTCCTACCAGGACGTCTTCGCGGGCGACGCCCAGTGGCAGGCCCTGTCGATCCCGACCGGCAACACCTTCGAGTGGGACGCCGAGTCCACCTACGTGCGCAAGCCCCCGTACTTCGAGGGCATGACCATGGAGACCACCCCGGTCACCGACATCACCGGCGCCCGCGTGCTGGCCAAGCTGGGCGACTCGGTCACCACCGACCACATCTCCCCGGCCGGTGCGATCAAGGCCGACACGCCGGCCGGCAAGTACCTCACCGAGCACGGCGTCGAGCGCCGCGACTTCAACTCGTACGGTTCCCGCCGCGGCAACCACGAGGTCATGATCCGCGGTACGTTCGCCAACATCCGCCTGCGCAACCAGATCGCGCCGGGCACCGAGGGCGGCTTCACCCGCGACTTCACCGTCGAGGGCGCCCCGGTCTCCTTCATCTACGACGCCTCGCAGAACTACCAGGCCGCCGGCACCCCGCTGGTCATCCTGGGCGGCAAGGAGTACGGCTCCGGCTCGTCCCGCGACTGGGCCGCCAAGGGCACCGCGCTCCTCGGCGTCAAGGCCGTCATCACCGAGTCGTACGAGCGCATCCACCGCTCGAACCTCATCGGCATGGGCGTCCTGCCCCTGCAGTTCCCGGCCGGCCAGTCGGCCGACTCGCTCGGCCTGACCGGCGAGGAGACCTTCTCCATCGCGGGCATCACGGAGCTGAACGAGGGCACCACCCCGCGCACCGTCAAGGTCACCACCGACACCGGTGTCGAGTTCGACGCGGTCGTCCGCATCGACACCCCCGGTGAGGCGGACTACTACCGCAACGGCGGCATCATGCAGTACGTGCTGCGCAACCTCATCCGCGGCTGAGACCGTCCGGACGGCGGCCGAGGCTGCCACCGGCGCGCGCAACCGACACGCCGGGAGCGCGCGACCGATTGAGGCATAAGGGTGCCTGACGGCACCAAAGGGCCGCATCCCCCGTTAGGGGGGTGCGGCCCTTCCCCTTTTCCGGGGAAGGGATGCCGTGTGACGGACAGGTCTCAACTCGGAAAAGCCCGGAGTCATCCTTGCGCTCGATCTTGCTCAGCCGAGCGGAAGTGGACTATACCTGTGCGCGTCCGGGTCACCGCGTCTCCTGCGGCCCCGGGCCGGGGGACGGCGGGCGACCTGCGGTGATGCCCGTTTTTCGCAACTGCCTGGTTTTTCGGCGTCCTTCACACATCTGACGAAGGCGAGGACTTGAGCATGGGATCCACCTCCGCCCACGGCGAGCGCAGCACCGGTGCGGGCCTCGGCCGCCGCGACCTGATCAAGCGGTCCGCGGCCCTCGGTCTGATCACGGTGCCCACGATGAGCTTCCTGTCCGCGTGCGCCTCCGGCGGCGGGGAGGACAACCCGACCGGCGGCAACTCCGCGACGAAGGCCACCAAGGAGAACCCCTTCGGCGTGGCCAAGGGCAGCAAGCTCGACGTCGTCGTCTTCAAGGGCGGCTACGGCGACGACTACGCCAAGGCCTGGGAAGCCTCCTTCGACAAGAAGTGGGGCACCAAGACCGCCCACCTGGGCACCCAGGAGATCGCGGCCAAGCTCCAGCCGCGGTTCAACGGCGGCAACCCGCCGGACGTGATCGACGACTCCGGCGCCCAGCAGATCAAGCTGGACGTGCTCAACAAGGGCGGACAGCTCGCCGACCTCACCCCGGTCCTCGACGCCCCCTCGCTCGACGACCCCACCAAGAAGGTCCGGGACATGCTGATCCCCGGCACCGTCGAACAGGGCATGCTGGACGGCAAGTTCGTCTACGTGAACTACGTCTACACCGTCTGGGGCCTGTGGTACTCGGGCAAGCTCTTCAAGGAGAAGGGCTGGAACCCCCCGAAGACCTGGGCCGAGTTCATGGACGTCTGTACGAAGGCCAAGGCGGCCGGCCTCGGCGGCCTCGCCCACCAGGGCAAGTACCCGTACTACATCAACGTCGCCATCATGGACCTGATCGCCAAGAAGGGCGGCCTGGACGCCATGAAGGCGATCGACAACCTCGAGCCCAAGGCCTTCGCGGACAACCCGGTGGCCCTGGAGGCCGTCGAGGCCGTCTACGAGCTGGTCGAGAAGGGCCTGCTCATGCCGGGCACCAACGGCCTGACCCACACCGAGTCCCAGACCCGCTGGAACCAGTACAAGGCCGCCTTCATCACCTGCGGCTCCTGGCTGGAGAACGAGCAGCTCAAGCAGACCCCGGCCGACTTCGACATGCGCTTCCTGCCCATGCCGGTGCTGCCCGGCAGCAAGCTGCCCTTCGAAGCCATCCGGGCCGGCGCCGGCGAGCCCTTCATCGTCCCCGCGAAGGCCGGCAACAAGGCCGGGGGCATGGAGTTCATCCGCATGATGCTCTCCCGCGAGTGGTCCACCCTCTTCGCCCAGCAGGCGAACTCCCTGACCATCGTCAAGGACGGCGTCGACCCGAGCGTCCAGCTGCGTCCCGGCACCAAGTCGGCCGTCGACGCCCTCAAGGCCGCGGGCGACGGCAACACGTTCAACTACCGCTACCCCGACTGGTACAGCCAGATGGACCTGGACATCCAGGACGCCTCCAACGCCCTGATGGCCAAGCGCATCCAGCCGAAGGAGTGGATCAAGCGGGCCCAGGCGGCCGTCGACAAGGCCGCCAAGGACCCGAACGCGAAGAAGAACCACCGCGACTGACGGCCGCCAGGACCAGGGACGGACACCATGAGCAAGGTAGCCAGGAGCAGGGGACGGGCCGGCTTCATCACCGGGTTCCTCGTCGTGCCGCTCGCGCTGTACGTGACATTCGTGATCTGGCCGTACGTCCAGACGTTCGGCTATTCGTTCACCAACTGGACCGGTGCCTCACCGACCTTCGACTTCGTCGGACTGGACAACTACCGGGCCCTGGTGCAGGACGAGGTCTTCCTCGGCGCGATCTGGCACAACCTGCTGCTCCTGGTGTTCGTCCCGGCGGTCACCATCCTGCTCGCCCTGTTCTTCGCCTTCATGCTCAACGCGGGCGGCCGCAGCGGGGCGGGCGGGGTCCAGGGCGTCGCCGGGTCGAAGTTCTACAAGATCGTCTACTTCTTCCCGCAGGTCCTCTCGCTCGCGATCCTCGCCGTGCTCTTCGGCGCCGTCTACCGCAGCGACGAGGGCGGCCTGCTCAACGGCGTCCTGATGAAGCTCGGCCTGGTCGACGCGCAGGCGCCCGTCGAATGGCTCAACGAACCCAAGTTCGTCCTCTGGTGCCTGCTGCTGGTCGTGGTCTGGCACGGCGTCGGCTTCTACCTCGTCCTCTTCTCGGCCGCCATGCAGTCCGTACCGAAGGACATCTACGAGGCCGCCCTGCTCGACGGCGCGAGCCGCGCCCAGACCTTCTTCCGGGTCACCCTGCCGCTGCTGTGGGACTCGGTGCAGACCTCCGCGGTCTACCTCGGCATCGCCGCGATGGACATGTTCGTCCTCGTCTCCACGATGACCTCCGGACAGTTCGGCGGCGGCCCCGACCACCACAGCGAGGTCATGGCCACCGTCCTGATGCGCAACTTCCTCTACTTCGGCAAGAGCGGGTACGCCTGCGCCATGGGCGTGGTCATGCTCGCCCTGACCATGATCCTCTCGGTCGTCACGCTGCGCGCCACCCGCCGCGAGCGCATCGAGTTCTGAGCGGGGACGGGAGACCACCATGACCACAGTGATCAAGGCCCCCGGCGAGGCGGCGTCCGAGCGCGCCGGCGGGTCCGGCCGCACCGGCGAGCGGGAGTCCCGCCGCTCGGACGGCACGGTCCTCAACGTCTTCTCGCACGGCTTCCTCGCCCTGTGGGCCGTACTGATCGTGCTGCCGCTGCTCTGGCTCGTGCTCGGCGCCTTCAAGACGGACGCCCAGATCGGCGGCTCCGCCCTGAGCTGGCCCACCAACTGGCACTTCGACGCCTTCGGGCGGGCCTGGGACAAGGGCATCGGCGACTACTTCGCCAACACCTTCATCGTCCTGGTCTTCTCGGTGCCGCTGACGATGCTCTTCGGCTCCATGGCCGCGTACGTGCTGGCCCGCTACCCCTTCCGCGGCAACCGGCTCGTCTACTACTTCTTCGTCGGCGGGGCGATGTTCCCGGTCTTCCTCGCCCTCGTTCCGCTGTTCTTCATGGTCAAGCGGTTCGACATGCTGAACACGTACCACGGGCTGGTCCTCGTGTACGTGGCCTACTCGATGCCCTTCACCGTCTTCTTCATGCACAGCTTCTTCCGCACGCTGCCCACCGCGGTGCACGAGGCGGCGGTCATCGACGGGGCCTCGCACACCCGGATCTTCTTCCAGGTGATGCTGCCGATGGCCAAGCCGGGCCTGATCAGCGTGGGCATCTTCAACACCCTGGGCCAGTGGAACCAGTACATCCTGCCCGCGGTCCTCATGCAGCCCGCCACCAGCAGCGACCCCGAGCGCTACCTGCTCACCCAGGGCCTCATCCAGCTCCAGCAGCAGCAGGGCTACGCCACCGACCTCCCCGTCCTGTTCGCCGGCGTTGCCATCGCGATGGTCCCGATGCTGGTCGTGTACCTCTCCTTCCAGCGCCAGATCCAGGCCGGCCTCACCTCGGCCACCCTCAAGTAGCCCCGCGGGCGGCTCCCGACGGGGGCCGCCCGCCCGGCGCGGGCTCAGCGCCCGGCTCGGCGCGGGCTCAGTGCCCGGCGAGGACCGCCCGCGCGTCGGCCAGGCCCTGCGAGAGCACCGCACGGTCGGATTCCAGGCGCGTCCCGTGGCGCGCGATCGCAGTGCGCTGCTGTGCGACGTCCGCGTCGAACCAGGCCTTCGCCACGTCGTGCTCCTCCCGGCGGGAGATGTCCGCCAGGGCCGTGGCGACCTCACGCCGGCCGACCTGGGCGCGGCCGATCGTCCGCGCCTGGTCGTGCGTGGGCACCGCACCTGACCGCACGCTGCCGGTGCCCTGTCCCTCAGGCCCGTACGGGGTGGGTGCAGCCCTTCGGGGGCGGTCGGGGGGACCTTCGGGCCGGAGTCGAGCCGACCGGAGCCGGGCCGGGCCGGAGGCGAGTCCTTGCCCCGCGCGGTCGCATCGCGGCGCCGTCCGGTCCCGGGGGACCGCTGAAGATCGGCACCTTGGCGACCCTGACACGAACTCTCACGGTCGTTCTCTCATACTTATGGCTGTAGTGCCCTATTTGCCCTGTCTCTGCCTCTTGACGGGTCGGGGGCAGAGGGCTCGACTTAGGTGTTCACAAGTTGGAGACGCCGGTGTCTCCCTCCGGAGGCCCGGCTTGGGGGGCGGTGGCCGTGTTCGCCGCTTATGGGCAGGAGTGGATGAGTCGTGGAGACTCCGGGTTCGCAGTCGTCACTGCACCGGGCGAATCTCGAGCGGGTCGTACGGGCGGTACGGCTGGCGGGATCGCTCACCCAGGCCGAGATCGCCCGCGCCACGGGACTGTCGGCGGCGACGGTCTCCAACATCGTCCGGGAGTTGAAGGACGGTGGGACGGTCGAGGTCACGCCGACCTCCGCGGGCGGTCGGCGGGCGCGCAGCGTCTCCCTCAGCGGTGACGCGGGCATCGTCATAGGTGTCGACTTCGGCCACACGCACCTGCGGGTGGCGGTGGGCAACCTGGCCCACGAGGTGGTGGCCGAGGAGTCCGAGCCGCTGGACGTGGACGCGTCCTGGGTCGACGGGTTCGACCGGGCGGAAGCCCTGGTCGGACGGCTGATCGAGACGGTGGGGGTGAGCCGGGACAAGATCATCGGGGTGGGTCTGGGCGTCCCCGGGCCGATCGACGTGGAGTCCGGCACGCTGGGCTCGACCGCCATCCTGCCGGGCTGGACCGGCATCAACCCGCGCCAGGAGCTCTCGCAGCGCCTGGGTGTGCCGGTGTACGTGGACAACGACGCGAACCTCGGTGCGCTGGGCGAGCTGGTCTGGGGCAGCGGCCGTGGGGTCAAGGACCTCGCGTACATCAAGGTGGCCAGCGGCGTCGGCGCCGGCCTGGTCATCAACGGCCAGATCTACCGCGGCCCGGGCGGCACGGCAGGGGAGATCGGGCACATCACCCTGGACGAGTCCGGGCCGGTGTGTCGCTGCGGGAACCGCGGCTGCCTGGAGACCTTCGCCGCCGCGCGGTACGTGCTCCCGCTGCTGCAGGGCACCCACGGACCGGACCTGACGATGGAGCGGGTGGTCCAGCTGGGCCGGGAGGGTGATCCCGGCTGCCGCCGGGTAATCGCGGACGTGGGCCGCCACATCGGCAGCGGCGTGGCCCACCTGTGCAACCTGCTCAACCCCAGCCGGGTGGTGCTGGGCGGCAGTCTGGCCGAGGCCGGGGAGCTGGTGCTGGCGCCCATCAGGGACTCGGTGTCCCGGTACGCCATCCCGAGCGCCGCGCGGCAGTTGTCTGTGCTGACCGGGGCACTGGGCGGGCGTGCCGAAGTGCTGGGCGCGCTGGCACTCGTACTGTCGGAGATGGGTGATTCGACGGTTCTAGACGGTTCGTCCAGCTCTGTGGGCTCTCTCGGTGGCGTGGCTCTGTCTTCAAGCAGATAACGAGTGGCACCGTTGTCATCTCGTTAAGCATTCACTCCTTGACGACAACCGTGCGGCCGAGTTGACTCACGTCCACCTCGGCCGCACGGACGCGGCCTCGTCAGGGAGGTTCACAAGATGAACACGCGTATCCGCCGTTCCGCCGTAGCCGTGGCGGCCGCGGCGATGGCCGTGTCCCTCGCCGCCTGCGGCAGCGCCAAGGAGTCGGGCGGCAAGACGTCCGAGTCCGCGTCGGGCACCGCCAAGGGTGACGCCATCAAGGTCGGTCTGCTCCTGCCCGAGAACCAGACCGCCCGCTACGAGAAGTTCGACCAGCCCCTGATCGAGAAGGAGATCAAGGCGCTGACGAACGGCAAGGGCGAGGTCATCTACGCCAACGCCAAGCAGGACGCGACGGTTCAGAACTCGCAGATCGACACGATGCTCACCAACAAGGTGGACGTGCTGATCGTCGACGCCGTCGACGCCAAGGCCATCGCGGGCTCCATCAAGAAGGCGAAGGACGCCGGCATCCCGGTCGTAGCCTACGACCGCCTGGCCGAGGGCCCGATCGACGCCTACACCTCCTTCGACAACGAAGAGGTCGGCAAGGTCCAGGGCAAGGCCCTGCTGGACGCCCTGGGCGACAAGGCCAAGGCCGGCCAGGTCGTGATGATGAACGGCTCCATCACCGACCCGAACGCGGCCCTGTTCAAGAAGGGCGCGCACTCCGTCCTCGACGGCAAGGTGAACGTCGGCAAGGAGTACGACACCAAGGAGTGGAAGCCGGAGAACGCCAACGCCAACATGGAGGCGGCGATCTCCGCGCTCGGCAAGGACAAGATCGTCGGCGTCTACTCCGCGAACGACGGCATGGCGGGCGGCATCATCACCGCCCTGAAGTCCGCCGGCGTCTCCCCGCTGCCCCCCGTCACCGGCCAGGACGCCGAGCTCGCCGGCGTGCAGCGCATCGTCGCGGGCGACCAGTACATGAGCGTCTACAAGCCGTACGCCCCCGAGGCCCAGGCCGCCGCGAAGATGGCCGTCGCCCTGGCCAAGGGCGAGAAGCCGGCCACCACCTCCACGGTCGACAGCCCCACCACCAAGGGCGTCGCCTCGGTCCTGATCCCCGTCGTGTCGCTCACCAAGGGCAACATCAAGGACACTGTGGTCAAGGACGGTGTCTACACCGTCGACGAGATCTGCGCGGGCAAGTACGCCGACGCCTGCGCCAAGGCCGGTCTGAAGTAGGCCCCGGCCCCCGCGGCCGCCGCCCGACCAGGCCGGCAAGGCCTGGTCAGGAACCCTGGATCCTGCCCGGTGTCCCGCCCACTCATCCCGCCACCCGCGGGACACCGGGCAGAAACGATCCCTCATTCGGCCCAAGAGGGGAAAAACGATTCTGTGGGGCAGGTGCCCCGGCAGAAACGATCCTCCCCCTCCGAAGCCCCTCCCCAGATCTTCCGTACGACTCTGTACGACATCCCCGCCGGTCAGGCGGCGAAGGAGATGGTTGATGTGTCCGCTGCGCCCGTGCTGGCGTTGCGAGGCGTCTCGAAGCGATTCGGTGCCGTCCAGGCGCTCACCGACGTAGAGCTCGAGATCCACGCCGGCGAGGTGGTCGCCCTGGTCGGCGACAACGGTGCCGGCAAGTCCACGCTGGTCAAGACGATCGCCGGAGTGCACCCCATCGATGACGGCGTCATCGAGTGGGAGGGCAGGCCCGTGCAGGTCAACAAGCCCCACGACGCCCAGAACCTCGGCATCGCGACGGTCTACCAGGACCTCGCGCTGTGCGACAACATCGACGTCGTCGGCAACCTCTTCCTCGGCCGCGAGCTGCGCCGCCGCGGAATGCTGGACGAGGTGGAGATGGAGCGCCGCGCCCGCGAGCTGCTCACCACCCTGTCCATCCGGATCCCGAGTGTCCGGATTCCCATCGCCTCGCTCTCCGGCGGTCAGCGCCAGACCGTGGCGATCGCCCGCTCCATGCTGGGCGAGCCCAAGCTCGTCATCCTCGACGAGCCCACCGCCGCCCTCGGCGTCGAGCAGACCGCCCAGGTCCTCGACCTCGTCGAGCGGCTGCGCGAGCGCGGCCACGCCGTCATCCTCATCAGCCACAACATGGCCGACGTCAAGGCCGTCGCCGACCGGGTCGCCGTCCTGCGCCTCGGGCGCAACAACGGCGTCTTCAAGGTCGCCGACACCTCGCAGGAAGAGATCATCTCCGCCATCACGGGAGCCACGGACAACGCCGTGACCCGCCGTGCGGCGCGCACCGGGGAGGCTCAGAAGTGAGCACCGACAACCAGCCCGCCCTGGACGACGCCGAGGTACCCGGCCCCCACACGCGGGCGGACGAGATCCCCGCACAGGCGGTACCCGCCGTCGATCCCCGCCTGCTCGTGCGCGAGCAGGGCCTGGCCGGCTACGTGGGCGAGTTCAAGCGCAAGATGCGCGCCGGTGACCTGGGCTCGCTGCCCGTGATCATCGGCCTCGTGATCATCTGCGCCGTCTTCCAGAGCCTGAACGAGAACTTCCTCTCGGCCGAGAACCTCAGCAACATCGCGGTGACCATGGTCGCCACCGGCATGATCGCGGTCGGCATCATCTTCGTGCTGCTGCTCGGCGAGATCGACCTCTCCGTCGGCTCCGTGTCCGGCGTCTCCGGGGCGATCTTCGCGGTGATGGCGGTCACCCACGGCATGAACGAGTGGCTCGCCGTCATCGTCGCGATAGTCGCCGGCGCCGTCATCGGTGCCATCCACGGCTTCTTCTTCGCCAGGATCGGCGCACCGGCCTTCGCCGTCACCCTGTCCGGCCTGCTGTTCTGGTCCGGCTTCATGCTCCAGCTGCTCGGCAGCAACGGCACGATCAACATCGACCCCGACGGCCTGGTCGGCAAGCTCACCACGTACTACTTCTCGGACGTCGCCGCGGCCTACGGGCTCGCGATCGTGGCGGTCGCCCTGTACTTCCTGGGTTCCTTCTTCGACGCGCGCCGCCGCTCGGCCGCGAACGTCCCGTTCCGCCCGGTCGGCGAGATCGTCCTGCGTACGGTCCTGCTCGCGGTCGTCGCCTTCGGCGCCGCCGCGATCTTCAACCAGTACAAGGGCCTGCCGCTGGCCATGCTGCTCTTCCTGGTGGTCCTGGTCGGCACGGACTTCGTCCTGCGCCGCACCTCGTTCGGCCGCAAGGTCTTCGCCCTCGGCGGCAGCGTCGAGGCCTCCCGCCGCGCCGGCATCAACGTCACGGCGGTCCGGATCGCGGTCTTCTCGATCGCGGGCACCTTCGCGGCCATCGGCGGCCTGTTCTGGGCCTCCAAGATCGCCGCGGCGAACCAGAGCGCCGGCTCCGGTGACCTGCTGATGAACGTCATCGCCGCGGCCGTCATCGGCGGCACCAGCCTCTTCGGCGGACGCGGTCGGACCTGGAACGCCCTCCTCGGCGTCATGGTCATCACGTCCATCCAGTACGGTCTCGCACTGGAGGGGATCGCCACCCCGATCCAGTACATGATCACCGGAGCGGTGCTGCTGGCCACCGTGGTGATCGACTCCGTCACCCGCAAGACCCAGAAGACCGCCGGCCGCGCCTAGCGGCCACAGGTCACACCGTCGAGTGCCCGGTACCGCGGACGCGGTACCGGGCACTTCGACGTGGAACATTAGACTCGTCAGACCAGCAAGCAACTGCAAGGAGGCACGGGTGCTGCTGACCCGCATCACGGGACCGCGCGATCTGGACCGGCTCGGCCCGGAGCAGCTGGACCAGCTGGCCGTGGAGATCAGGTCGTTCCTGGTCGACGCGGTCTCGAAGACCGGCGGGCACCTCGGCCCCAACCTCGGTGTCGTCGAACTGACGATCGCCCTGCACCGTGTCTTCGAGTCCCCGAAGGACAAGGTCCTCTGGGACACCGGCCACCAGTCCTACGTGCACAAGCTGCTCACCGGCCGGCAGGACTTCTCCAAGCTGAAGATGAAGGGCGGCCTGTCCGGCTACCCCTCGCAGGCCGAGTCCGAGCACGACGTCATCGAGAACTCGCACGCCTCGACCGTGCTGGGCTGGGCCGACGGCCTCGCCAAGGCCAACGAGGTGCAGGGCCGCAAGGACCGCGCCGTGGTCGCCGTCATCGGCGACGGCGCCCTGACCGGCGGCATGGCCTGGGAGGCCCTCAACAACATCGCCGACGCCAAGGACCGCCCGCTGGTCATCGTCGTCAACGACAACGAGCGCTCGTACGCGCCCACCATCGGCGGCCTGGCCAACCACCTCGCCACCCTGCGCACCACCGACGGCTACGAGCGCTTCCTCGCCCGCGGCAAGGACATCCTCGAGCGCACCCCGGTCGTCGGGAAGCCGCTGTACGAGACCCTGCACGGCGCCAAGAAGGGCCTGAAGGACTTCATCGCCCCGCAGGGCATGTTCGAGGACCTGGGCCTGAAGTACGTCGGCCCCATCGACGGCCACGACATCGCCGCGCTGGAGTCCGCGCTCACCCGCGCCAAGCGCTTCGGCGGCCCGGTCATCGTCCACTGCCTCACCGAGAAGGGCCGCGGCTACCAGCCCGCCCTCCAGGACGAGGCGGACCGCTTCCACGCCGTCGGCAAGATCCACCCGGACACCGGTCTGCCGATCGCCTCCTCGGGCGCCGACTGGACCTCGGTCTTCGGCGAGGAGATGGTCAAGCTCGGCCAGGAGCGCGAGGACATCGTCGCCATCACCGCGGCCATGCTCCAGCCCGTGGGCCTCGACAAGTTCGCCAAGGCCTTCCCCGAGCGCGTGTACGACGTCGGCATCGCCGAGCAGCACGGCGCGGTCTCCGCGGCGGGCCTGGCCACCGGCGGCGTGCACCCGGTCTTCGCCGTCTACGCCACCTTCCTCAACCGCGCCTTCGACCAGGTCCTGATGGACGTGGCGCTGCACAAGTGCGGCGTGACCTTCGTCCTGGACCGGGCCGGCGTCACCGGCACCGACGGCGCCTCCCACAACGGCATGTGGGACATGTCGATCCTCCAGGTCGTCCCGGGCCTGCGGCTCGCGGCACCGCGCGACGCCGACCAGGTCCGTGCCCAGCTGCGCGAGGCCGTCGAGGTCACCGACGCCCCCACCGTCGTCCGCTTCTCCAAGGGCGCGGTCGGCCCGGCCGTCCCGGCCGTGGGCACGGTCGGCGGCATGGACGTGCTGCGCGAGGCGGGCACCGACCGCCCCGACGTGCTGCTCGTCTCCATCGGCGCGTTGGCCCCGATGTGCCTGGAGATCGCCGGCCTGCTGGAGAAGCAGGGCATCTCCACCACCGTGGTCGACCCCCGCTGGGTCAAGCCGGTCGACGAGGCCATGGCCCCGCTGGCCGAGCGCCACCGGGTCGTGGTGACCGTCGAGGACAACAGCCGCGTCGGCGGTGTCGGCTCCGCGATCGCCCAGGCCCTGCGCGACGCCGACGTGGACGTCCCGCTGCGCGACTTCGGCATCCCGCCCCGGTTCCTGGACCACGCCTCGCGCGCCGAGGTCATGGCCGAGATCGGGCTCACCGCGCCGGACATCGCGCGCCAGGTCACCGGTCTGGTCGCACGGCTCGACGGCCGCTTCGACAGCGAGTCGGTCGAGGCCGCCGCGGACTGACCGCGGACGGGGGTGGCCCGAACGGCCCACCTCCGGTTGTACCTCCCGGGCCGGTCGGGTCACGCTGAACAGGTGGACCGACCGGCCCGTTCGCGTGACATGGCGCCCTGCCGACCCCTGCCGGTGCGGCCCCTCACCGAATCATGGCCGTCACGCCGAATGCCGTGGAGGTAGCGTGAGCACACAGCAGGACCTGGGGCCGGACCGGCCCGGCGGGGTGTTCAGGACCAAGACGGTCGAGCAGTCCATCCGCGACACCGAAGAGCCAGAGCACGCACTCAAGAAGTCGCTGTCGGCCTGGGACCTCACGGTCTTCGGCGTCGGCGTCATCATCGGCACCGGCATCTTCGTCCTCACCGGCAAGGTGGCCAAGGAGACCGCCGGACCCGCCACGGCACTGGCCTTCGTGGCCGCCGGTGTGGTCTGCGCCCTGGCCGCCCTCTGCTACGCGGAGTTCGCCTCCACCGTCCCGGTGGCCGGCTCCGCGTACACCTTCTCGTACGCCTCGATCGGCGAGTTGCCCGCCTGGATCATCGGCTGGGACCTCGTCCTGGAGTTCGCCCTCGGCACCGCGGTGGTCGCGGTCGGCTGGTCGGGGTACGTCCGCTCCCTGATGGACAACGCCGGCTGGCACCTGCCCGCGGCGCTCGAGGGCCCGGACGTACCGGGCGGAACCTTCGACCTGTTGGCCTTCCTGCTGGTGCTGTTGCTCACGCTGATCCTGGTCATCGGCGTGAAGCTGTCGGCCCGGATCACGGCGGTGGTGGTGGCCATCAAGGTGGCGGTGGTCCTCATCGTCATCATCGCGGGCGCGTTCTTCATCAACTCCGACAACTACAGCCCCTTCATCCCGCCCGCGGTGGCGCAGGAGGGCGGCTCGGGCCTCGACGCGCCGATGGTCCAGCTGATGTTCGGCTACGAGCCCACGAACTTCGGCGTCATGGGCATCTTCACGGCCGCGTCCGTGGTGTTCTTCGCCTTCATCGGCTTCGACGTGGTCGCCACCGCGGCCGAGGAGACCAAGCGCCCGCAGCGGGACATGCCGCGCGGCATCCTCGGCTCGCTGCTCATCTGCACCGTCCTCTACGTCGCCGTGTCGATCGTCGTCACGGGCATGGAGCACTACACCAAGCTGTCCACCAGCGCCCCGCTCG
Organism: Streptomyces sp. NPDC093225; assembly: GCF_044753805.1. Classification (NCBI taxonomy): domain Bacteria; kingdom Bacillati; phylum Actinomycetota; class Actinomycetes; order Kitasatosporales; family Streptomycetaceae; genus Streptomyces; species Streptomyces sp. NPDC093225. The sequence goes on along the minus strand of NZ_JBIVNX010000021.1, from coordinate 88,876 downwards.
CGGACGCGTTCAAGTCCGCCGGGCACCCCTGGTACGCCGGCGTCATCAGCTTCGGCGCGGCCGTCGGCCTGACCACCGTCTGCATGATCCTGCTGCTGGGCCAGACCCGGGTGTTCTTCGCGATGAGCCGCGACGGACTGCTGCCGCGGTTCTTCTCGGTCACCCACCCGAAGTTCCGCACCCCCTACCGGCCCACCATCCTGCTCGGTGTGGTCATCGCCATCGTGGCCGGCTTCACCAGCATCAACGAGCTGGCGACGCTGGTGAACATCGGCACCCTGTTCGCCTTCGTGGTGGTCGCGCTCGGCGTCATCGTCCTCCGGCGCTCCCGGCCCGACCTGCACCGCGCCTTCCGCACCCCCTGGGTGCCGTTCCTCCCCATCGTGTCGATCGCGGCCTCGGTGTGGCTGATGCTGAACCTGCCGGCCGAGACCTGGCTGCGGTTCTTCATCTGGATGGTCATCGGCTTCGTCGTGTACTTCCTGTACGGACGCTCGCACAGCCGACTCGGCAAGCTGGGGCGCGAGGCCCCGTTCTGACCGTGGCCCCGTAGGGGCGTACCGAAGCCGAAAGGGGCTCGCGGCACAGGCCGCGAGCCCCTTCGTGCGCGCCCGTACCGGGCGGTGGTGCTCAGCCGCCGTGGGCCGGGGACTTCTTCGCGGAGGCGGGGACCTTCTTGTCCTCGCGCAGCGCGCTCCACAGGTCGGTGGCCTGCGGCTCGGCGACGACCACGCGGTTGGGGTCGACCTTGTCGTAGGCCACCGGCAGCATGATGGTCTCCATCGTGTTCGCGTCCACGCCCTTCATGCTCTTGGCGAAGTCGGCGAGCGCGGTGAGGGAGGCCAGGTCGGAGTCGGTGGTCAGCGACTTCGTACCGGCGTCGGCGAGCTGGTACAGGCGGGCCGGGTTGCCGAAGGCGTCCTGCTTCTTGATCTCGGTCAGCATGGCGAGCATGAACTGCTGCTGCAGGCCGATGCGGCCGAGGTCGCTGCCGTCGCCGTGGCCGTAGCGGGTGCGGACGAACTTGAGGGACTGGGTGCCGTCGAGCTTGTGGGTGCCCGGCTCCAGCGTGAAGCCGCCCTTGGTGTCGTGGATCCGCTCGGTGGTGGTGACGGTGACGCCGCCGAGGGCGTCCACCAGGCCCTTGAAGCCGGCGAAGTCGACCTCGACGAAGTGGTCGATGCGGACGCCGGACATCTGCTCCACCGTGTTCACGACGCAGGCCGGGCCGGCCACCGTGTAGATGGAGTTGAACATGACGCGCTTCTTCGACGGCAGGGTCTCGCCGTCCTTCTTCCTGCACTCGGGCCGGGTCACGAGGGTGTCGCGCGGGATGCTGACGGCGGTCACCCTCGAGTGGCCCTCGGGTATGTGCATCAGCATCGCGGTGTCGGAACGGGCGGTGCCGCCGACGTCGCCGTGGTCGAGGTCGCCGTTCGCGCCGCTGCGCGAGTCGGAGCCGAGCACCAGGACGTTCTGGGCCCCCGCCACCACCTTCTGCGGGCGGTTGTCCCCGATGGCCTTGTCCAGGTCGACGCTGTCGATGTTGCCGTTGAGGTGGCTGTAGAGCCACCACAGCCCGCCGCCCGCGAGGAGCACCAGCACCAGCAGGACCAGCAGGATGACGCGGACCGCGCGGCCCTTCCTGCGACGGGGGGCCCTGCGGGAACGCGGCGGTGCTTCGGTTGCCTGAGTCATGCCAAAGGTGTCCTTCGATCCCGGTGATCGGTCGTCTGGGAGGGTGACCGCCACCTCGCGGGGGACCGGGCGGTCGGTCGCTCCGGCAGCGCCAGGCGGGGGTCTTCGCGCTGCGACGGTGGAGCGATACCCGAGAACTATAGGCAAACGTGCACGTCGAACGGGAGTGCCCTTATCGTGCTCGCGGGTACCGAGAGGAGAACCCGCGGTGTCGGGTCAGGGAACCGAGAGGGGCAAGATGCGTTCAGTCGACCGCCGTTCTGAGGGGCGCGGGAGCGCTGAACCGCAGCTCAACCGGGATGCGGCGGCTGCCGCGGGGGCGCCGCTGCTGATCGTGGCGACCACGCCGGGGGCTGCTGCCGTGCTGCTGGCGGAGGAGGCCGGCCCGGCCCGCGCGAGCATCCTGTGCCTGGAGGGCGGGAGTTCCGAGGACCAGGCGGCCTTCGCCCGGGCGGCCGCCGAGGCCGCCGGGCGCGGCTGCCCGGCCGACGGTGCGCCGCGTCCGCTGCCGACCGAGCGTCTGGTCGACGCACTGCTGCGTGAGTTGTACGCCGTACGGCCGGCCCGCGTGCTCACCCTCGACCCGCACGCCGGGCGGGAGGGCTCGCCGGCCGGACGGCGCGAGGCGGACCTCGTCCTGGCCGTCCTCGACGCGGTGGAGGAGTACCAGCGCGACACCGGACGCCCGGTGTTCACCGACTGCCGGGTCATCGACGCCGAGGCCTGGCCCGCGCCGGCGTCCCGGCCGCGCTACCCCGCGCCGCTGCACTGGGCGGTGCGCGGCACCGACGGCCGGCTGTCGGCCTACCTGCCCGTGCCGGGCGGGGTGGCCCGCTGGACCGAGGAGCCGGACGGCCGGTGGAGCGGGCCCGAGCTCCTCGACGTGCCGGGCCTGCTGCCGGGGCTGACGGTGGTGCAGGGGCCGGACGGGTACACCAAGCTCATCGGCCTGCGCCGGACCCGGCCGGCGTCGGGGGAGTGGAACATCGAGGTGGTCTGCGCGCTGCAGTACCAGAGCGGCCGCCCGCTCGGCCCCTGGCACGCGCAGCCCAACCCGCACCGCGCGGAGCCCCTGCGCGGGCGTTACCTCGGGTACCCCTCGGCGGCCTGCGACGCCGACGGCACCCTGCACGTGTTCGTCCGCAACGACGGGCACGGGGTGAACACCTGCCACCAGCGCGCCGACGGTGCCTGGTCCGGCTGGACGCACCTGGCCGGCGCCAAGACGGCCGACGAGAACGTCGCACTGCCCGTCCCGGACGGCACGGTGGAGATGTACGCACGGCTGCGCGACCGGCCCGGGACGGTGCGTTGGCACCGTGGCGGCCCGGGCGGCAAGTGGGCCGAGGACCGCCGCGGAGCTCCCGTGTACGCCGCGCCCGGTTCGCTGGCCGCCGCCCCGGAGGGCGCCGCCCTGCGCTTCCGGTACGCCGAGACCGGCGAGCCCTGCGAGTGGCGCTGGGGCGCGCAGGGGCCGGTGAGCCTCAACGCTCCCCGGATCGCGGGCCGGGTGGTCGGCGCGGCCGGGGTCCCGGTCGGCGGCTGGAGCTGCACCGTGCTGGCGGCCGTGGACGAGCAGGGCTGCTGCGCCATCGGTACGTACGTGGACAACAGCCCCGAGTCGGGCGTGTGGTGGTCCCCGACGGGGCGTCGAACTCTCGTGCCACCCGCGGTCGTACGCGACCGGACGGGTCGGGTGATCATCGCCACACTGGATCCGGCCGGCCGGCTCTCGGTTGCGCGCCAGATGCCTGGTCAGGCCCTTGACTTCGGACCTTGGGACTGCGTCGCCGGACCTGCTGACGGCGGGTAAGGTCAGCCGAGGGTGACGGTGCCCCGTCCGAATTTTCTTACTGGTTACTTATTCGTGACCTGAAGGCGGGTAGTATCCTCACTCCAGGTAAAGCTGAGGTGAAGACTTCACGTCGACGCGGGGAACTCAGCCAGACCGTCACGGAGGGCTGGTTTCCACCCTGTTGATGTGGCCTCAGCCGTTCCCCCTTCTTTCCTCGTCTGTGCCTGGTCGTCACGCACGGTAGTGAGAGGAAGAGGACGAGAGTGATCGCCGCGCTGATCCGCCATGCGGAGATCAGCAAGGACAAGAACGTACTTGTCCTTCTTTCGCTGCTGGGCAGTTACCTCGGCATGCTGGTCTCGGCCGTCACGGGGCACTTCTGGGTGTTCCTGGCCGCCATCGTCGTCAGCTACGCCGCGGACCTGCACCTCCACAAGCACGAGCCGGACCTCATCAAGTTCCTCGGCAAGCTCAAGTGGGGTCTGTCCATCCGCGTCCTGGTCCGCGAGCTCGCCGTCATGGTGATGCTGCGCGGCCTGACCGGAGTCGGCGGCGACGCGTTCGTCGTGGTCTTCCTCGGCTTCGTGGCCGTGCACTCGCTGCGCCTCATGTACACGTTCCTGTGCATGTTCATCAAGAGGCGCCGCGCGCTGCCGGTCCGCGTCCGCAACCTGGACCTGTCGAAGCTGAGCATGCCCGAGCCGCCGCCCCCGCTCGCGTTCAAGAGCCACGAGCGCAAGCTCCTGTACCTGGACACCGCGGTCATCGTCGGCGGCCTCGCCTCGCAGTACACCAAGGTCATCGGCTTCGGCGTGCTCGGCGTCGCGGTCGCCGTCGCCCTGGCCGTCACCGGCATGGTCATGCTGCTGCCCACGGTCAGCCGCTGCCGCAAGGTGCCCAGCCACGAGCGCACCTTCAAGATCCTCAACCAGCAGGTGGCGAAGTACCAGCCCGAGGTGGTCCTGTACTTCAGCTACGCGGCCGGCGCGCGCGACTCCGCGTACCAGGTCAACATGTGGCTGGACACCCTCGCCCGGCTCGGCCGCCGCCCGCTGATCGTGCTCCGCGAGGTCACCACCCTGCGCTTCCTCGCGTACACCCCGCTGCCGGTCGTCTGCATCCCCAAGGCCGACGACCTGTCGCTGCTGGAGCTGCCCGACGCGCGCGTCGTCCTCTACCCGGCCAACGCGGGCAAGAACGTGCACATGCTCCGCATCGCCGAGGCCAAGCACGTCTTCATCGGCCACGGCGACAGCGACAAGCTCGCCAGCTCCAACCGCGTCAGCAAGGTCTACGACGAGATCTGGACCGCCGGCGAGGCGGGCGACGACCGCTACCAGCGCCTGCGCGGCACCATCCCGTCCACGGACCTCGTACGTGTCGGACGCCCCCAGCTCAGCGCCGTCGAGCGGGTCGGCCGCCGGGCCGCGGGCCACGTGACCACCATCATGTACGCGCCCACCTGGGAAGGCTGGACGGCGGACCCGTACCACACCTCGCTCATCCTCATGGGCGAGAAGATGATCCGGATGCTGCTCAACATGGACCGGCCGGTCCGCATCATCTACAAGCCCCACCCCCTCACCGGCAAGCGCTCCATCCAGGCCACCCGCGCCCACCGCCGCATCATCGCGATGCTGGAAGCCGACAACGCCCGCCGCGAGAAGGCCGCCAAGGGCATGGCCCAGGGCGAGAAGCGGCTGGCCGAGCTCGAGGCCCGCATGGGCAAGCTCAAGGCCTGGACCGTCGTCGGCGTCTACGGCATCTGGGACAAGGACCGCGCGGCGCTCGCCAAGCCCCCGAAGGAGTCCTGGGAGCAGCTGCAGGCCGAGTGGCACGAGACCTTCTGGCAGCTGCACGGCCCGGCCAGGCACCAGGTCGTCACCACCCAGCTGCCGTCCCTGTACAGCTGCTTCAACGAGTCCGACATGATGATCAGCGACATCTCCAGCGTCGTGTCCGACTTCGTGCAGAGCGAGAAGCCGTACGTCGTCTGCAACCCCGCCGACATGGACCCCGAGCTGTTCAAGCAGCTCAACCCGGCCTCCTCGGCCGCGTACATCATGGGCCCGTCCTGCGAGGAGATGCAGACCTGCGTCGAGGCCGCCGCGTCCGGCGGCATGGACCGGCTGGCCGACCACCGCGCCATCCTCAAGCGTTACCTGCTCGGTGACGGCGACTCGATGGTCCGCTTCAACGACGCCGTCAACGCCCTGTTCGCCAAGGCCAGCCAGAAGTTCCCGCCCGGCGAGATCGCCGAACCGATCCTGGCCAACCCCTTCACCCGCGGCCAGACGGTCATGCACGACGCCACCATGCCGATCCGCGTGATCCGGCAACACCACCAGAACTCCATGCAGCAGTACTTCTAGGCCCCGGCCCCGAAGTGCCGCTCGGGCCCTCGCCGGCGGCCCACCGTCCCTGTCAGCCGATTCGAGGAGTCGACTTGTCCCGCAGTGCCCGTACCATCGCCGTCGTCCTCGCCGGCGGTACCGGTCAGAGGGTCGGCCTGGCCATCCCGAAGCAGCTCGTCAAGATCGCCGGCCGCACCATCCTGGAACACACCCTCGCGGTGTTCGAGGGCGCGGCCTCCGTCGACGAGGTGCTGGTCGTCATGCACCCCGACTGGGTCGCCGAGGTCGAGAAGATCGTCGGCGCGGCCGGCCTGAAGAAGGTCAGCCGCGTCATCGCCGGCGGTTCCACCCGCAACGAGACCACCTGCCGCGCCATCGACGCCATCACCGCCGGCCTCGAAGACGGCGAGCCCGACCCCAAGGTGCTCTTCCACGACGCGGTCCGCCCGCTGCTCTCGCAGCGCGTCATCGACGACTGCGTCGCCGCCCTCGACAACTTCGAGGCCGTGGACGTCGCCATCCCGTCCGCCGACACCATCATCGTCACCCGCACCCACGGCGAGGACGGCGAGTTCATCACGGACATCCCGGACCGCTCCCGGCTGCGCCGCGGCCAGACCCCGCAGGCCTTCCTGCTCGCCACCATCCGCCGCGCGTACGCCGTCGCCGCCGGCGACCCGAACTTCGAGGCCACCGACGACTGCTCCGTCGTCCTGCGCTACCTGCCCGACGTGCCCGTGCACGTCGTCGAGGGCGAGGAGCACAACATGAAGGTGACCCACCCGGTCGACATCTTCATCGCCGACAAGTTCTTCCAGCTCGCCCACCAGGCCGCCCCCGCGCACGGCGACGACGCCACCTACCGGGCCGCCCTGGAGGGCAAGGCCCTCGTCGTCTTCGGCGCCAGCTACGGCATAGGCTCCGACATAGCCGACTTCGCCGAGTCCTACGGCGCCACCGTCTTCCGCTTCAGCCGCTCCGGCACCGGCACCTTCGTCGAGGACCCCACCCACGTGGAGAAGGCCCTCGCCGAGGCGTACGAGCAGGCCGGCCGCATCGACTTCGTCGTCAACACCGCCGGCGTGCTGCGCACCGGCAAGCTGGCCGAGACCGACCACGAGACCATCGAGAGCGCCACGCTCGTCAACTACCTCGCCCCGGTCCACATCGCCCGCGCCTCCCACCAGTACCTGGCGAAGACCCGCGGCCAGCTGCTGCTCTACACCTCCAGCAGCTACACCCGCGGCCGGGCCGGCTACAGCCTCTACTCCTCCGCCAAGGCCGCCACCGTCAACCTGACCCAGGCCCTGGCCGACGAGTGGGCCGTCGACGGCATCCGCGTCAACTGCGTCAACCCCGAGCGCACCCGCACCCCGATGCGCACCAAGGCCTTCGGCGAGGAGCCCGCGGACTCGCTGCTGACCTCCGAGTCGGTGGCCCGCACCTCGGTCGACGTCCTCATCTCGGAGCTGACCGGCCACGTCATCGACGTACGCCGCCAGGACCCCTTCAAGACGGTGTCCGTGCCCGAGGGCGACCTCGCGGACGCCTTCGCCAAGACGGACGACGAGCTCTGACGGGGACGACGGCACGATGACGATGTACGGGCACGACACCCCCCGCCGGCGGATGTTCGTCACCGGCGACTCCACCGTGGTCACGCGCTCGGTCGACTACCTCCCGATGGCGGGCTGGGGACAGTGCATGCACCTGTTCCTCACCCCCGACGTGGAGATCGTCAACTGCGCGCGGGCCCGGGCCAGCTCCAAGAGCTACTACGACCGCGGCCGCTTCCAGTGGATCCTGAACCAGGTCCGGCCCGGCGACTACATCGTCATCTGCTTCGGGCAGGTCGACTGGGAGACCGAGAAGGGTCTGCACACCGAGCCCTTCGAGGACTACCAGGAGTACCTGCGCACCATGGTGCGCCAGGCCCGCGAGGCCCAGGCGCACCCGATCCTGGTCCTCTCCCACGAGCGCCGCAAGCACGACAAGCACGACAACCTGCTGCGCTTCCTCACGCTCTACCCGATGGCGATGCGCGAGATCGCGGAGGAGACCGCCACCCCGCTGGTCGACCTGTACGCGCAGAGCCTGGAGTGGTGGGAGGAGATCGGCCCCGCCGCCACCAAGGAGCTGTTCGCCTACCTGAAGCCGTACGAGAACCCGCTGGCCAACCTCAAGGGCGCCGACGACACCCACTGCCGCGCCGAGGCCGCCGTCGAGTTCGCCCGGTTCGTGGTCCGCGCGATGCGCGACCAGGGCCTGGTCCCGGCCCACTGGGTCCAGGGCCTGGACCGCATGGAGTTCACCACCGACGAGATCGGCTGGCTGGACACCGACACGTTCAACAGGGTCACCAAGGAGCGGGTGGCCCCGCTGCCCGAGGGCACGCTCCCGATCGGCACCGACGCGAAGGGAGCGGCCCGGTGAACTACCTGCTCAGCGTCGTGAAGGTCGTGGAGCCCGGACGCCCGGACAACGCGGCCCGGGTGGCCGTGCACTCCGAGGCCCACCCCAGGACCTCCGTCGCCCCCGGCCAGACCGTACGCCTGGCCCTGACCGTCCAGGCCGCCCGCGGCGCCCGGTACGCCTACGGCTACCTCGCCGAGGACTCCCTCGCCGGGGCCGCCGACGTGCTCGACGCCCAGGGCGCCGAGTACCTGCCCGACCGCGGCTCGTACCGGGTCCGCACCCAGGCGGGCGGATCCGAGACGGCCGTCCTCACCCTGCGGGTGCGCCCCGGCACCACCGAGCCCGCGCTGCGCCCGGCCGTGGCCGCCGCCGTGCCCGGCCAGGAGTCCCGCAAGCTGCTCCGGGCCGACCCGCACGCCGACGACGGCGTTCGCATCCGCGGCTTCTCCGCCCCCGGCCGGTCCCTGAACGTCCCGCCGCACGCCGCCCACCTGCCGGTCCTGCTCGACGTGCGCCAGGGCATGCCCCCGGGTACCGCGCTCATCGGCCACTCCCAGGCCCGCTCCGGCCAGGTCACCGTCACCCACGAGGGCGCCCTCGCCTACCAGGCCGCCCCGGGCAGCCAGGGCTACGACCGGTTCACGTACGCCGTCCAGGGCCCCGCCGGCGAGCGCGCCGAGGGCACCGTGGTGGTGTACGTCGGCGACCTGTCCGCCACCCCGGGCCTGCTGACCCCGCCCGGCTTCAACGGCGTCGGCACCACCGCCCACGCCCCCTGGCGACAGGCCCGGATCAGCGGCGAACTGCCCTGGCCGGCCGCCTCGCTCGCCGGGCCCTGACCGCCGGGCCACCGACCGCCGGGGCGCCCGGTGTTCCCGGGCCCGCCCCGGCGGCCCCGCCCGCACCGGCGCTCCAGAGACCTCCCGTATCCCCGTAGGCAACGAAGTCTGGTGACCTCCGAGTGAACCCCCACCCCAAGGACCGGCCCGACGTCAGCGTGATCGTCGACGCCGCGAACGCCATGAGCCACCTCGGCGAGTGCCTCAACTCGGTGCTGGCGCAGGTCGAGGAGGGGTTCCGCGTCGAGGTCCTCGCCTTCGACCGGGGCTCCCAGGACGGCTCCCGGGAGCTGCTCCAGCAGTTCGCCGCGCAGTACCCCACCCTGGTGCGGTGCGCGGCCCTGCCGCCCTCGGAGACCCCCGCGGACGCCCGGAACGCGGGGATCGACCAGTCCACCGGCCGCCACCTGTTCTTCCTCTCCGGCACCGACCGGCTCACGCCCGGCGCCCTGAAGCGCATGGTGGCCACCGCCGACGAGCACGAGGCCGACGTCGTGCTCGGCAAGGTGGCGGGCCTGGACGGGCAGAAGGTGGCCGCGTCCATGTTCGCGCGCAGTGCGGCGGACGCCGACCCGTACGCCTCCCGCGTCTACTGGTCGCTCAGCCCCGACAAGCTCTTCCGCCGCTCCCTCGTCGAACGCGCGTACCTGCGCTTCCCGACCGACTGGCGGATGGGCGAGGACCAGATCTTCACGGCCCTCGCCTACCTGAACGCCGACCGGGTGAGCGTCGTCGCCGACATGGTCTGCGTCCAGCAGGCGAAGCGGGTGGGCGGGGTCAACACCTCCCGTTTCAACGGTTCGCTGACGGACCGCATGGTGCTGACCCGCCAGATGATCGGCATGGTCGCCGAGCGGGTCCCGCCCGGCCCCGCCCGCGACCACCTCATGGCCCGCCACTTCGAGCTGGAGCTCGGCAAGGCCACCGGCGCGCCCTACCGCGCCTGCGACGACGCGCAACTGCGCTGGAACGTGGTCTCCGAGTGCCGCGAGCTGCTGGAGACGTACGGCACCCCGGGGGTCTTCGAGAAGCTGCCGCGCCCGCTGTCGGTGCGCCTGGAGCTGATCCGGCAGGGCCGGTTCGCGGAGGCCGACCGGCTGATCGCGTTCGAGCTCGACCGCGAGAAGCCCGAGCAGCTGATCGAGGGCGGCCGCGTCTACCGCGTGTACCCGTTCTTCCGGGACCAGGACGTGCGGGTCCCGGACGAGATGTACGAGATCACCCGCACGCTCAAGGCCAAGCACCGCCTGAACAAGGTCTGGTGGGCCGGCTCCGTGCTCCGGCTGTCCGGCCACGGCTACATCGAGCAGCTGCCCACCAAGGCGCCGAACAGCAAGGTGATCCTGCGCGAGCGGCGCACCGGCGCGGAGTACCGCTTCCGGGTGTTCACCACGCCCTCCCCGAAGCTGCGGGCGGCCTCGCCGCGCGTCGAGCGGGGCGCGGCGGGCTTCGAGGCCCGGCTGGACCTCGCGGCCGCCGACGGGTACCGGCCGATCGCCGGGGGCCTGTGGGACCTGTTCCTGGCGGTCTCGTTCCAGGGCGTGGTCAAGGAGGTCCGGCTGGGTGCCGTACGGGCCGACGCCGTGCAGGACCGGACCGCGCAGGGCGTGGTCGTGGCGCCCGCCGACCACTCCGGGCTGGAGACCGTCTGCCACCTCTACTGGACCAAGGGCGCCGGGAACCTCACCGTCGAGGCCTCCCAGCGCCGCCCGCTGCCGGGGGCCTGAGCCCCCGCGGTCAGTGGCCGTCGGCGGCGCCGCGCGGCGCGACCTCGCCGCAGTCGGGGACGTTCGAGCCGTCGGCGGCCTCGGCGCGGTCGTCGCCGTTGAGGTAGTAGGCGGACACCCAGCCCTTCCGGTCGGTGTCGCCCACCGCGGTCCACAGCCACCACGAGTTGTAGACGCCGTTCTCGGTCACCGTCGCGCCCTGGGCGCGGCAGAACACCTCGTGGTGGCCGGCCCTCAGGGTGCCCAGCTGTGCGGAGTTCCGGGACGGGCTGCTGCGGATGGGGCCGTCCTTGAAGGTGACCACCCGTACCGTGGCCGGCTCCGGCTCGGGCGAGGGCGACGGGGAGGAAGAGGCGGAGGCGGGGGCCGAGGACGCGGGGGACGCCGGCCCGGACCCGCCCGCCGCGCCGCCGTTCCGGTCCTCCCGCTGCCCGTTCGCGTAGACGACGGCCGAGACGACCAGGGCCGCGACCGAGACCAGTGCGCTGAACCCGAGGACGGACCGCCGCAGCCACGGAGAGGTCGCCGCGCCCGTACCCCCGCCCGTACCCCCGTCCGGGCGGGGGAGGGTACGGGGCTCGGGATCCGGCCCGGACCCGGGCCCGGACCCGGGCGCGGACCCGGGCGTGGACCCGGACCCGGCCCCGGACGCGGACTCGGACCCGGACGCGGACCCGGAGGACGGCGCGGGCTCCGCGAGGCCGGTCTCCGTACGGGCCCGCGCCGTGGACGTGCGGACGGCGCCGGCCACCGGGGCGGGCAACCACCGCTCGGGGAGGGTGAGCTCGGCCGGCCGGTGGCCGAGCGCGGCCGTGACCCGCTCCAGCACCTCCGCCACCCCGGGCCGCCGGTCGGGGTCCTTGGCCAGGCAGTCCCGCACCAGGGCGTGCAGCCCGGCGGGCAGGGCCGAGAGGTCGGGTTCCTCGTACACGGCGCGGAAGTTCACCGCGAGCGGCGTCCCGGACCCGAAGGGCGACCTCCCCGTCGCGGTCCACGCCAGCACCGCGCCGAGCGAGAACACGTCGCAGGCCGGCCCCGCCTGCTGCCCCCGCACCTGCTCGGGCGCCATGAAACCGGGGGTCCCGAAGGTGAGTCCGGTGCCGGTCAGCGCGCTGGCGTCGCCGGCGACCGAGATCCCGAAGTCGATCACGCGCGGACCGTCCGCCGACAGCATCACGTTCGCCGGCTTGAGGTCCCGGTGCACCACCCCGGCCGCGTGGATCGCCTCCAGCGCCTCCGCCAGTCCTGCGCCCAGCGCGAGCACCGGAGCGAGCGCCCACGGGCCGTGCAGGGCCACCGCCTTGTCCAGGGACACGCCGGGTACGTACGCGGTCGCCAGCCACGGGGGTCTGGCCTCCGGATCGGCGTCCACCACGGCCGCCGTGAACACGCCGTTCACCCGGCGGGCGGCCGCCACCTCCCGCGCGAACCGGCGTCGGAACTGCTCGTCGTCCGCCAGGTCCGGACGCACGACCTTGATCGCCATGGCCCGGCCGCCGGGGGACCGTCCCAGGTACACCCGTCCCATGCCGCCCGCGCCGAGCCGAGCCACGATCTCGTACCGCCCCGCCCGACGCGGATCGCCCGCCTCCAGGGCCTCGCCCACCTGCACGAACCCGTCCCCCCACCACGCCCCGACACACTCGGGCGGGAGACTACCCAGCGGTGCCGGCCGCCGCCATACGCGGGGCCGGCCGGACGGTCGCCCACCGGGAACCGCGCGGGCCGGCGGGCCGGCGGGTCGCTTACAGCGGGGCGAAGGAGTGGACGGTGAAGCGGCGGCCGCCGGCGGCCCCGGTGGCGAAGCCGACGCACAGCCGGGGACGGTCCGTCACCAGGACCGCCAGGCCCTCCGGCTCCCGGTACGGCAGGTCCGCGGCCGCCGTCACGGGGGCCCGGCCGGCCACCTTGCCGGTGCGCAGGTCCACCGCCGAGAGCAGGGCGTTGCCGCCCGAGGCCGCCGGGTTGTCCCCGTCGGCGTCCGTGTACTCGTTGCCGGTCAGCTGGTAGACGTGGTCGCCGTACAGCGCGCAGCCCTGGAAGGTCTCGTCCGAGGTGCGGCCGGCCGCCCGGACGGCGTACAGCTCGTCGTACCGCCCGGCGGCGAAGTCGTCCGCCCGGTACACGGCGTACCACTGCGCGCCGGTGCCGCTCCCGGTCCGGTACGCGACCATCAGCCGTCGGGTCACCGCGTCGTACACCGGCTGGTTCGCGAACGAGCCGGGGACGGGCCGGTGGTGGCGCACCGAGGGGTGGCCGCTGTCCAGGGTCGTGCCGGCCCGGAACGCCACCCGCGTCACGGCCCGCCCGTACCCGGTCTTCGGATCGGCGTCCGACTCGACCCACAGCAAGGCCCCGGACCGGGTGGGCTGGACGCCCATCGAGACGCCGTGGCCGAAGCCGCGCAGGTACATCGACGTGGGTGCCGTACGGTCCGCGGGGATCCGCGTGACGCACAGGTCGCCGAGCAGGCCGCGTTCGTCGGCCGGGACCCGGTCCGGCTCGTCCGCGAGCCGCAGGCCGCCCTGGACGATCTGGACGGCGTACAGGTCGCCGCGCTCGGAGTCGAACGCGAACGACTGGGCGACGGTGGTGTTGGCGAGCGCGGTGGGGGCCACCACCTCGCGGGTGGCGGCCGCGTCGAAGGCGCCCACCACGGTGGAGGGGGCCGGGTCGGCGCCGCCGAGCAGGCTCCGGCCGGCGAGCAGGCCGCCGGAGAGGGCGACCGCGGCGGAGCCTCCGGTCAGCAGCAGGGTGCGCCGGGACAGGCGCTTCGGCTTCGTCGCGGCCACGGTGCGTCCCCTCCCCGTCCGCGTGGCGTGCGCCCGCGGCGGTCTTGCGTCGTGCAGTCGATCATAGGAAAAGACGGCTGCCCGCCCGTGGTCGGTTCCACGGGCGGGCAGCCGGTGATCTTCGTCCCAGGGGGACCGGGGGCTTACGCGGGGACGCTCGCCAGGCCCGGGGCCAGGAACTTCTTGCCGTTGACGCGCTCCGAGACGCCCTCACGGTCCAGGTACGGCGTGATGCCGCCCAGGTGGAAGGGCCAGCCGGCGCCGGTGATGAGGCAGAGGTCGATGTCCTGGGCCTCGGCCACGACACCCTCCTCCAGCATCAGGCCGATCTCCTGGGCGACGGCGTCCAGGACGCGGTCGCGGACCTGCTCCTCCGTCAGGACGGTGTCGCCCTGCTTGAGGAGGGCGGCGACCTCGGGGTCCAGCTCCGGCTTGAAGCCGTTCTCCGCCTTGTAGACGTAGAAGCCGCGCTTGCCGGCCTCGACGACCGCCTTCAGGTTGGGGGAGACCGTGAACCGCTCCGGGAAGGCGCGGTTGAGGGTCTCGGAGACGTGCAGGCCGATGGCCGGGCCGACCAGCTCCAGCAGGACCAGCGGCGACATCGGCAGGCCGAGCGGCTCGATCGCCTTCTCGGCGGTGACGACCGGGGTGCCCTCGTCGATGACGTTCTGGATCTCGCCCATGAAGCGGGTCAGGATGCGGTTCACGACGAACGCCGGGGCGTCCTTGGTGAGGACCGCGGTCTTCTTCAGCTTCTTGGCGACGCCGAAGGCCGTGGCCAGCGAGGCGTCGTCGGTCCGCTCGCCGCGGACGATCTCCAGCAGCGGCAGGATCGCGACCGGGTTGAAGAAGTGGAAGCCGACCACGCGCTCCGGGTGCTGGAGCTTGGAGGCCATCTCCGACACCGACAGCGAGGAGGTGTTGGTGGCGAGGATCGCGTGCGCCGGGGCGACCGCCTCGACCTCCGCGAACACCTTCTGCTTGACCGACATCTCCTCGAACACGGCCTCGATGATGAAGTCCGCGTCCGCGAAGCCCTCGGCCTTGTCCAGGACGCCGGTGACCAGGGCCTTGAGGCGGTTGGCCTTGTCCTGGTTGATGCGGCCCTTGCCGAGCAGCTTCTCGATCTCGGCGTGGACGTAGCCCACGCCCTTGTCGACGCGCTCCTGGTCGATGTCGGTGAGGACCACCGGCACCTCCAGGCGGCGCAGGAAGAGCAGCGCCAGCTGGGAGGCCATCAGACCGGCGCCGACGACGCCGACCTTGGTGACCGGGCGGGCCAGCGACTTGTCCGGGGCACCGGCCGGGCGCTTGGCGCGCTTCTGCACCAGGTTGAAGGCGTAGATGCCGGAGCGCAGCTCGCCGCCCATGATGAGGTCGGCCAGGGCCTGGTCCTCGGCGTCGAAGCCCTTCTGCAGGTCGCCGTCCTTGGCCGCCTCGATGATCTCCAGGGCGCGGTACGCGGCCGGGGCCGCACCGTGCACCTTGGAGTCGGCGATGGCCCGGCCCTTGGCGACGGCCTGGTCCCAGGCCTCGCCGCGGTCGACCTCGGGGCGCTCGACGGTGACGTCACCGGTGAGGACCTTGGCGGTCCACAGCAGGGACTGCTCCAGGAAGTCGGCGCCCTCGAACAGCGCGTCGGCGATGCCGAGCTCGAAGACCTGCTTGCCCCCCAGCTGCTTGTTCTGGTTCAGCGAGTTCTCGATGATCACCGAGATCGCCTTCTCCGCGCCGATCAGGTTCGGCAGGATCGCGCAGCCGCCCCAGCCCGGGACCAGGCCCAGGAAGACCTCGGGGAGGGAGAACGCCGGCAGCGCCTTGGAGACGGTGCGGTAGGTGCAGTGCAGACCGACCTCGACGCCGCCGCCCATGGCCGCGCCGTTGTAGTACGCGAAGGTCGGCACGGCCAGGCCCGCCAGACGCTTGAAGACGTCGTGGCCGCCCTTGCCGATGGCCAGCGCCTCGTCGTGCGCCTTCAGCAGCTCGACGCCCTTGAGGTCGGCGCCGACCGCGAAGATGAACGGCTTGCCGGTCAGGCCGACGCCGGTGATCGCGCCCTCGGCGGCCTCCTTCTCGACCTGGTCGACGGCGGCGTTCAGGTTCGCCAGCGACTGCGGGCCGAAGGTGGTCGGCTTGGTGTGGTCGAAGCCGTTGTCCAGCGTGATGAGCGCGAAGCGCCCGGCGCCGTACGGCAGGTCGAGGTGGCGGACGTGCGCCTGGGTGACGACCTCGTCCGGGAACAGCTCGGCCGCGCCCTTCAGGAGCTCAGCGGTGGTGCTCACTTGTCGTCTCCCTCGAAGTGCGGGTTCTCCCAGATGACCGTCGCGCCCATGCCGAAGCCGACGCACATGGTGGTCAGGCCGTAGCGGACGTGCGGCTGCTCCTCGAACTGGCGGGCCAGCTGCGTCATCAGGCGGACGCCGGAGGAGGCGAGCGGGTGGCCGAACGCGATCGCGCCGCCGTACTGGTTCACGCGGGCGTCGTCGTCGGCGATGCCGTAGTGCTCCAGGAAGGCCAGCACCTGCACGGCGAAGGCCTCGTTGACCTCGAACAGGCCGATGTCGGAGATCGACAGGCCGGCCTGGGCCAGGGCCTTCTCGGTGGCCGGGATCGGGCCGTAGCCCATGACCTCGGGCTCGACGCCGGCGAAGGCGTAGGAGACCAGGCGCATCTTGACCGGGAGGTCGTTCTCCCGGGCGAAGTCCTCGGAGGCGATCAGCGAGGCGGTGGCGCCGTCGTTCAGACCGGCGGCGTTGCCCGCGGTGACGCGGCCGTGCACGCGGAACGGCGTCTTGAGGTTCGCCAGCGACTCCAGGGTGGTGCCCGGGCGCATCGGCTCGTCGGAGGTCACCAGGCCCCAGCCGGTCTCGCCGGCCTCGGCGTTGGTGCGGCGCACCGAGATCGGGACCAGGTCCTGCTGGATCTTGCCGTCGGCGTACGCCTTGGCGGCCTTCTCCTGCGAGCGCACGGCGTACTCGTCGGCGCGCTGCTTGGTGATGGTCGGGTAGCGGTCGTGCAGGTTCTCCGCGGTCATGCCCATGAACAGGGCCGACTCGTCGACGAGCTTCTCCGACACGAAGCGCGGGTTCGGGTCGACGCCCTCGCCCATGGGGTGGCGGCCCATGTGCTCGACACCACCGGCGACGGCGACGTCGTACGCACCGAAGGCCACGCCGCCCGCGACCGCGGTCACGGCGGTGAGCGCACCGGCGCACATGCGGTCGATGGAGTAGCCCGGGACGGACTGCGGCAGGCCCGCGAGGATGCCCGCGGTGCGGCCCAGGGTCAGGCCCTGGTCACCGATCTGCGTGGTCGCGGCGATGGCGACCTCGTCGATCTTCTTGGGGTCGAGGCCGGGGTTGCGGCGCAGCAGCTCCCGGATCGCCTTCACGACGAGGTCGTCGGCGCGGGTCTCGTGGTAGATGCCCTTCGGGCCCGCCTTGCCGAACGGGGTGCGGACGCCGTCGACGAAGACGACGTCCCTGACGGTACGAGGCACGTTGGCTCTCCTCCAGGTGCGGGATGGCACTGCTGCGCGGGAACGCACGCCCTCAGCCGACGCGGCTGAGCGAGCGCTCACCCCGCCATGCTACTTGCGGGTAACCAATGTGCACAGTCCCTGCCCCCGGAGCGGCGAAGGTCACACCCCCGCCCCGTCCCGCGACCCCCGCGCGCCCCCGGCGCGCGCCCGCCCGATCGGCCGGGCGGAGCGCCCCGAAGGGGTCGGATCGACCGGCCGGGACCTGCCGGTCACCGCGGTCCGGGGCGCGCCGGGCGGATCGTGTGCCGGAGGGCCGGAGCCCGCCGGCCCCGAGCCGCAGCGAAGGAGCCAGCATGCCCGTCCAGACCACCGACCACCCCGTGCAGCACAGGTCGTCCGTCCCCGCCAACAAGGACCAGTGGGTGAACCTGTTCGTGCGCGAGCACGACGGAACGCCGGCCGGCACCCCGCCGCACAAGCGCCGCTGCGTGCTGATGCTGCACGGGCGGACCATCCCGGTCCTGGCGATCTACGACACCGGCGCCGGCGACCGCAGCTGGGCGCAGGAGCTGGCGAAGACCGGCTACGACGTCTTCCTCATGGACCTCCAGGGCATGGGCCGCTCACCCCGCCCCGAGATGCACACCCCGTGCAACGCCAACCCGGCCCACCACGTCCGCGCGCTGACCCCCAACCTGCCGCTGACCGCGGACTGCGCGGTGCAGTACCCGCACCAGCTGGGCAACTCGCAGAGCGACTGGGACGAGGTCCACACCGTCGTCGAGTTCATCAAGAACCGCCACGGCGTGGACGCCGTGGACATGATCGGCAACTCCGCCGCCGCCATGGCCCTGGGGCCGTACTCGATCCAGTACCCGGACAACGTGCGCAGCCTCATGCTCCAGGGACCGGTCTTCAAGCCGGACGGCCCGAACAGCGCTCCCGGAACGGACTTCGGCGCCCCGTCCCCGCTGCCCCTGTCCACCCCGGCGGCCCAGTGGGGCTACCCGATGAGCCTCGGGACGAAGGACGGGGTGCAGAAGGCCTGGGACAACGAGACGGACCCGACCTGTCCCGACCAGCAGGACCCGCACGCGGTCGACCTCGTCTGGCAGGTGATGATGGACAGCGACGACAAGGGTCGCGACTGGGGCAAGGTGCTGCCCGACGGCAAGCCGGAAGGGCTGAGCCGCCAGCGCAATACCTTCTGGTGGGGCTGGAACAAGAAGACCGCGCCCCTGCACGGGGTGCTCGGAGGATCGGTCCCCGTGTGCCTCGTCGTCGGCGAGCTCGACAAGACCGTGACCACCAACGGCCTGTCGGTCATCGAGCTCTACAAGGCCGTCGCGGGCCCGGACAAGCTGCTGTTCAAGGTGGCGTGCGCCAGCCACCAGTGGCCCTGGGAGGCCCAGCGCACCACGCTGCACAAGATGTCGCACCAGTGGCTGAAGCAGAACGCCGTGTTCGGGCGCACCAGCGGCAGCTGGTACGTGGACA
Source organism: Streptomyces sp. NPDC093225 (assembly GCF_044753805.1). Classification (NCBI taxonomy): domain Bacteria; kingdom Bacillati; phylum Actinomycetota; class Actinomycetes; order Kitasatosporales; family Streptomycetaceae; genus Streptomyces; species Streptomyces sp. NPDC093225. The sequence goes on along the minus strand of NZ_JBIVNX010000021.1, from coordinate 70,278 downwards.
AGGGCGGCAGCGTCTCGCCCTGGCCCGTGTAGCGGGCGGACGGGGCGAGACGCTGCCGCGCTCAGGCCGTGGTCAGGGCCGTGACCAGAACCGGGGTCACCTGCTCGACCTGCCACGGGCGGGCACCGTAGCCGGTGAGCGCCTCGGCCACCGTGTCGGCGGCCACCCGCTGCGGCGGCTCCCAGCACAGCCGGCGCACGGTGTCGGGAGTGATCAGGTTCTCCTGGGGCAGCTTGAGCTGCTCCGCGAGCGCCGACACGGCGGCCCGGGCCGCGGACAGCCGGGCCGCGGCCTCCGGGTCCTTCTCCGCCCACGAGCGCGGCGGCGGCGGGCCGCTCGGGGTCTGCCCGGGCTGCGGGAGCTCCGAGTCCGGCAGGGCCTTGGCCCGGTCGACGGCCGCCATCCACTGCTCCAGCTGGCGCCGGCCCATCCGCTGCCCGTACCCGGGCAGCGCGGACAGCGCGTGGACGTTCACGGGGAGGGCGAGCGCCGCCTCGACGATGGCGGCGTCCCCGAGCACCTTGCCCGGGGAGACGTCGCGCCGCTGGGCGATGCGGTCACGGGTGGTCCACAGCTCCCGCACCACCGCCATCTGCCGGCGGCGGCGCACCTTGTGCATCCCGGAGGTCCGCCGCCACGGGTCCTTGCGGGGCGGTGCGGGCGGGGCGGCGGCGATGGCGTCGAACTCCTGGTGGGCCCACTCCAGCTTGCCCTGCCGGTCCAGCTCCTTCTCCAGCGCGTCGCGCAGGTCCACCAGCAGCTCGACGTCGAGCGCGGCGTACCGCAGCCACGGCTCGGGCAGCGGCCGGGTGGACCAGTCGACGGCGGAGTGCCCCTTCTCCAGCGCGTAGCCGAGCACGCTCTCGACCATCGCGCCGAGTCCGACGCGGGGGAACCCGGCCAGCCGGCCGGCGAGCTCCGTGTCGAACAGGGTGGTGGGCAGCATGCCTATCTCGCGCAGGCAGGGCAGGTCCTGGGTGGCGGCGTGCAGGATCCACTCGGTCCCGGCGAGCACCTCGCCCAGCCCGGACAGGTCGGGGCAGCCGACCGGGTCGATCAGCGCGGAGCCGGCCCCCTCGCGGCGCAGCTGCACGAGGTACGCGCGCTGGCCGTAGCGGTAGCCGGAGGCGCGCTCGGCGTCGACGGCGACCGGTCCGGTGCCGGCGGCGAAGGCCGCGATCACCTGGGCCAGGCCCGCTTCGTCCGCCACGACCGGGGGGATCCCCTCGCGTGGCTCCAACAAGGGAATCGGCAGCCCGTCGGAGGAGACTCCGTCGTCCGGGGGGCCGCCCCCGGTGGTGGTGCGCAGTGCCGCTGCTGCGGTCTCTTGGGCGTCGGTCACCCGTCAAGGGTATCCGGGCAGACGACGCGCCCGTCGCCGGAACGTTCCGTCGACGGGCGCGTGCTGTTCGTACGGCGTTGGTACGGCATTGGCGGGGCCGTGCCGGAGGGTCGGTGCGCAACGGTGCGGACCCCCGCCGCGGGAGGTCCCGGCCGCCGTATGACGGCCCCCGCCGTCAGTGGATGATCCCGGTCCGCAGGGCCACCGCGACCATGCCGGCGCGGTCGCCGGTGCCCAGCTTGCGGGCGATGCGGGCGAGGTGGGACTTGACGGTCAGGGCGGACAGCCCCATCGAGACGCCGATGGCCTTGTTGGACTGGCCCTCGGCGACCAGGCGCAGCACCTCGACCTCGCGGCCGGAGAGCTCGCGGTAGCCGCCCGGGTGGCTCGGGGCACCCGGGGGGCGGCGGTGCATCCGGGCTGCGGCGGAGCCGATGGGGGCGGCCCCGGGCCGGGTGGGCAGCCCGATGTTGGTGCGCGTACCGGTGACGACGTAGCCCTTCACGCCGCCGGCGAGGGCGTTGCGCACAGCGCCGATGTCGTCGGCGGCGGACAGGGCCAGGCCGTTCGGCCAGCCCGCGGCGCGGGTCTCGGAGAGCAGGGTGAGACCGGAGCCGTCGGGGAGGTGGACGTCGGCCACGCAGATGTCGCGCGGGCTGCCGACCCGGGGGCGGGCCTCGGCGATCGACGAGGCCTCGATGACGTCACGTACTCCGAGGGCCCACAGGTGACGGGTCACGGTGGAGCGGACGCGCGGGTCGGCCACGACGACCATGGCCGTCGGCTTGTTCGGACGGTAGGCGACCAGGCTTGCGGGCTGCTCGAGAAGAACGGACACCAGGCCTCCTGGGGGAGTGGCGGGACGGCGCCGGCTCGGGGAAGAAGCCGGTGCGAACCGTGCGGATGGTCACTGGTTCCTCCTTCGGCACGTCACCCGCCCGGCTTTAGGGAATGATCACGATTTGGTGAGTAACAATTCGGGCAATTCGGACGAGCGATCGATCACCGGGCGATCAGAAGGCCGCAGCGGGTGCGCCGATTTGACGCTTCATGGGTATTTCGCTCGGGTTCGCGGTCACCGCTACGGGTGGTCCGGCGCGCACCGTTACGGGTGGCCGCGTACGACGTGCGGCCGACCCGAGGTGTACCCCTACGGGTGGTGCGGACCGCGCCGCTGCGGTAGGGACACCACGGCCGTGTCCGCGGGCCCCGCCGGCGGCAGCCCCGCCACCTGGCACAGCAGTTCGCACCACGCCGACAGGTGGGCCGCCGTGTCCGGCACGCCGCCCACGCCCTCGCGCGGCGTCCACGACGCCCGGATCTCGATCTGCGTCGCCGGCCGGCGCTCCGCCAGCCCGCCGAAGTAGTGCGAGCTGGCCCGGGTCACGGTCCCGCCCGCCTCCCCGTACGTCAGCCCGCGGGCGTCCAGCGCGCCGGTCAGCCAGGACCAGCACACCTCCGGCAACAGCGGGTCCGCCGCCATCTCCGGCTCCAGCTCCGCCCGGACCAGGGTCACCAGGCGGAAGGTGCCGTGCCAGGCCTCGTGCCCGACCGGGTCGTGCAGCAGGATCAGCCGCCCGTCGGCCAGGTCGTCCTCGCCCTCCACGACCGCCGCCTCCAGGGCGTACGCGTGCGGGGCGAGCCGCTGCGGCGGCCGGGCCGGGTCGATCTCGATCCCGGGGCGCAGACGCGCCCTGCGCAAGCCGTCGACCGCCCGCCGGAACGGGAGCGGAACCGAGCCCTCCGTCGCGCCGCCCATGCCGCCGGCTCCCTCCGCGCCATCTGAAAATCGTCCCTGAGCCGCAGCCATGCGGGGAAGACTAGGCGGAGAGCGGGCCCGTTCAGCGCAAGGACACCCGCCCCGGGGCGGCCACTTCTTCATACGTGCGAAGATTTGGACCGTGAGCGCCATTGACAGGCCCGCGGGCCAGCCGAGCCAGACGTACGATTCCGCCTTCCTCAAGGCGTGCCGACGCGAACCCGTGCCGCACACCCCCGTGTGGTTCATGCGCCAGGCCGGCCGCTCGCTCCCGGAGTACCGCCAGGTCCGCGAGGGCACCGCGATGCTCGAGTCCTGCATGCGCCCCGACCTCGTCACCGAGATCACGCTGCAGCCGGTCCGCCGCCACAAGGTCGACGCGGCGATCTTCTTCAGCGACATCGTCGTCCCGCTGAAGGCCATCGGCATCGACCTCGACATCAAGCCCGGTGTCGGCCCGGTCGTCGCCCAGCCGATCCGCACCCGCGCCGACCTCGCACAGCTGCGCGACCTCACCCCGGACGACGTCCCGTACGTCACCGAGGCGATCGGCATGCTCACGGGTGAACTCGGCAGCACGCCGTTGATCGGCTTCGCCGGCGCTCCCTTCACCCTCGCGAGCTACCTCGTCGAGGGCGGCCCGTCCCGCAACCACGAGCACACCAAGGCGCTCATGTACGGGGACCCGCAGCTCTGGGCCGACCTCGTCGACCGCCTCGCCGAGATCACCTCCGCCTTCCTGAAGGTGCAGATCGAGGCCGGCGCCTCCGCGGTCCAGCTCTTCGACTCCTGGGTCGGCGCCCTGGCCCCGGCCGACTACCGCCGCTCGGTGATGCCGGCCTCGGCGAAGGTCCTGGAGTCCGTCGCCTCGTACGGCGTCCCGCGGATCCACTTCGGCGTGGGCACCGGCGAGCTCCTGGGCCTGATGGGCGAGGCCGGCGCGGACGTCGTGGGCGTCGACTACCGGGTCTCGCTGGACGAGGCCGCCCGCCGCGTCGGCCCCGGCAAGGCCCTCCAGGGCAACCTGGACCCGGCCGTCCTCTTCTCCACGCCCGAGGCGGTGCGCGCCAAGACCGACGAGGTCCTCGCCGCCGCGTCCGGCCTCGAGGGCCACGTCTTCAACCTGGGCCACGGCGTCCTGCCCACCACCGACCCGGACGCCCTGACGCGCCTGGTGGACTACGTCCACACCAAGACGCAGCGCTGACCGCGCCCTTCTGCTTCCGCCACGTCCGCTCCGCAAGGGTCACGCCCCGGCGGGGCGGACGTCCGCGTTCGGGCGGGGGACGGCGTCCTCGTCGCGGACGATCAGGAGGATCTGGTTCCGAGGGACCCGGCCGTCCGAGGTGGACTGGTCGTGCGCGATCAGACTCTGCCAGGTCCGGCGCAGCAGGCCGCTCACCTCGTGGTCCGTGTGACCCGCTCGGTGCAGGTCCGCCACGGCGGCGAGCAGCGCGAAGCGGGCGCAGGCGAAGGCCAGGGGGGCGTCGGGCGTCTCCCGGTCGCGGATCGCCGTGACGAGTCGTAGGACGCGGTCCACCGCATGCCGGACCAGGTCGGACGACTCCGGCGGCGGCGTGACGGTGTCGAGCAGGTCCTGCGCCCGGCGCAGCGTCGCGACCGGATCCTCTGGAGCGCGGGACGACTGCGCAGGGCGTGCGTTCGCGACGGCCATCAGCCAGGTGTCGAAGGCCTCGCGCAGGTCGGGCTCCTCTGCACCGACTGGTGGTTCCAGCGAGGCCGAGAGCAGGCGGCAACCCGTCACGGCGAGCTCCAGGGTGTGGCCGTGGGCGCCGAGAGCGAGGTCGATGACGGCGTCGAGGGCGCCGCCGAGTTCGGAGCCGGGGTCCGCTGCGAGTCCCAGCTCCTCGGTCAGGGACTGGGCGCGAGCGAGGTGCAGCGGCAGGTCGGGCTCCAGGGCCGGAAGCAGCTCCTCACGGGAGTCGGAGAGCACCCGGTCGAGAGCGGACGCCAGGGTCTCCTCGTGCGTCCGGGCGGAAGTGACGTCGAGGACGCCGCGTCCGAGAGTTGGGCCGAGCACCCGGCCCAGGGAGGCCGCGCGGGCGAGGTCTTCGGAGAGGCCGCCGATGACGCGTCCGGCTCGTTCGAGGGCGAAGATGCGGGTGACGTCGTGACCAGTGTGGATGGAGCGGGTGACGGCGCGACTACGGTCGGCGGCGAGTTCAGCGGCACGAGTGAGAACACGGACCGGGTCGCCCGAGCGGTCGGGGACGAGCGCCGCGATGATGTCCTCGACGTAACGGAGAGCGGGGTCGCCCGCCAGCTCGCCGCAGCGGTCGCGGGCCCGGCCCACGGAGTGCGCGACGGCCAAGGGGAGCAGTGACGCCAGCTGCGCGTGGGCGGGGTCGCCGGGCAGCTCGCCCGCGCGGGCGAGGGCGGTACGCAGCACCCTGACCCACCCCTCGATCAGGGTGCCCTGGCGGGGCGGTCTGATCAGGAGTCCCAGGTGGCGTGTCGCCACCCGGCGATCGGCTGCGGGAGTGAGTAGGAGCGTCGCCGTGTCGGAGACATAGGGCCAGGGGACGTCCGGTGGCTGGTACAGGGCCGGCCGGCCGCGGTCGCCGACCCAGACCGTGTGCCGGTTCAGGAGCGCGGCCGTCTCCGCCGCCGGGTCGGTCAGCTCTCCGGACCCCGTCAGCGCCGTCGGTGAGGGCAGTTCCCCCGGCCGCGGCAGCCGGTGGACGGCGTTTCCCGTCACCGTGTTGAGCCAGTCGACGAAGCGCTCGGTGTCTCCGGCGTGCATGCCCACGGCCGCCGTGCCGGCGGGCGGAGCACCGGGCTCTCCGTCGGCAGGGTCCGGGAGGCGGGGCCGGTGGCGCCCTGCCGCTTCCTCGTCGGCGGCGAAGTAGGCGTACAGGTCGCGCGAGACGGGACGCGCGCACAGGGCCGCGGAGCCGTCCACCGGAATGGTCTCGCGCAGGAGGCGGGTGGCCTGGATGCCGGCCAGAAGGCGCTCCCGGGCGGGGTCGTAGGGCTGGTCGGGGGCGGGCGGGGCCAGCTGGGCCTCGAGGCGGTCGCGGGCGGCGGGGTCGACCGTCCTGGCCTGGTCGGCGCAGTCGGCGGCCAGGGCCAGGGCCGGGACCGTGCCGGAGTCCAGGCAGGTGGTGATGACGTCGGTGGCGTCGTTGCCGGCGGCCCAGAGGAGGAGGGTCTCGCGCCACCACGGGTCGTCGGTGTTCGCGGTCAGCAGGCCGGTTTCGGCGCGGGGGGTGCTGAGCAGGGCGGCCGCGAGGTACTCCTGGAGGGTCAGGTGGGCGAAGCCGTACAGGCCGTGGTCGCGTTCGACCAGCAGGCCGCTCTTGCGGGCCTCCTCGAGGAACACTTCCGGGGTGACGGTGCCGGGGACCTGGCGCAATGGGCGGCGGATCGCCCGGGCGGCGTCGGCCGCGGGCCAGTCCCGGACCCGGGCCCGCATCATGGCCAGGGCGAGGTGCTGGACGACGTGCTGCTTGTGCGGACCGGTCAGGCCGGTGGCGTCGCGCAGGCCGCGCACCTCGTAGCGGCGGTGCAGCAGGACCTCGCACATCTCCTCGTACAGCTCGGCCCGGCTGCCGGGAAGCTGGCCGCCGTAGCGGTGCACGTTGGAGATCATCGTCAGCAGCAGCGGGTTGGAGGCCAGGTCGTACAGCGCCGACTGGGCCCTGAGGCGGGCCAGCAGGTCCCGCGCGCTGCGGTCCGCGGCCGCTCGTACACGGCGGTCGGTGTCGGCCCTGGTCCGCAGGCGGGCCAGCGGGCCGTCGGTGGCAGCGGTCGCCTCGCGCCGGGTCAGCGCCCGGGCACGGGTCTCCATCGCGTAGTGCCACTGGTGCAGGTAGCGGGAGATCTGCTCGCCGGTGAAGCGCCGCACCTGCAGCACCTCCGCCCGCGGCAGCGGGTTGGAGTGGTAGCCGTGCGGACGCGAGGTCACCACGTAGACGTTGTGGGGGTGGCTCTGCGTCTGCCGCACCACCCAGGCCACCACTCGGCTTCGGTCGGCCGGGTCGGCGACCTCGTCCAGGCCGTCCAGCAGCACCAGGCACCGGCCGGCGTCGAGTCTGCGGGCCAGCCAGCCGGCGGACACCTTCCCCTCGAGCCAGCCGGCGGAGACGGCGACCTCCGCCAGGGACGGCGGCTCGTCGGCCAGCAGCGCCGCGGCGTGGTCCCGCAGGTAGAGCAGCACCGGCAGCCGCCGAGCCCACGGCCGCCGGCCGTGTTCGCACAGCGCGAGCGCCGTGCTGCGGGCCAGGGTGGTCTTGCCCGACCCGGGGCCGCCGATCACCGCCAGGATCCGTGTGGCGTCCGCGTCCTCGGCGTCCTGGAGGACCGAAGCGAGGCTGCGGCGCCTGCCCGCGGCCGCTGCTTCCTCGTCTGGCACCGTTCCCAGGTACGGAGCCGCGGCGGTCCCCTGCACCGTCCCCGGGGCCAGGCTGACGTCCACGTACACCTGGTGCATGCGCAGCACGAATTCGCCGTGCGTGGCGATCCCCACCGTCTCCATGTCCCGCACGCTCGCCCGCAGCTGCCGCAGGTAGACCCGGCGGCCGCCGCGTGCGCCTCCGCCGGCCCGGGCGGCGGCGGTCGGCCCCTCCGAGTAGAGGAACGCCAGGACCGCCACCGCCAGCGAGACGTACAGCCACGGCCCGCTGAGCTCCCCGTCGTTGAGGATCTGGTTCACCGCCACGCCGACCGCGACCGTCAGCGCCGCACTGCCCAGGATCCGGATCACCCGCCGCACCCTCGCCCACCCCCTCGTCCGCACCCCACCCCACGCGTACGAGGCTGTCTTCCCGCACCCGCGGCCGGCTCACACCCCCGCGGAGCGGACCGCGTGGACGGCCTTGCGGGCGGCGACCAGGATCGGGTCCCAGACGGGGGAGAAGGGCGGGGCGTAGCCGAGGTCGAGGGAGACGACCTGGTCGACCGTCATGCCGGCCGTCAGGGCCACCGCGGCGATGTCCACGCGCTTGGCGGAGCCGGCGCCGCCGACGATCTGGACGCCGAGGAGGCGGCCGGTGCGCCGCTCGGCCAGCATCTTGACCGTCATGTCGGTGGCCCCCGGGTAGTAGCCGGCGGTGGTGGTGGAGCTGATGGTGGCGGTCACGAAGCGCAGCCCCACCGCGAGCGCGTCCTTCTCCCGCAGCCCGGTGCGGGCGATCTCCAGGTCGCAGACCTTGCTGACCGCGGTGCCGACCACGCCCGGGAAGGTGGCGTAGCCGCCGCCCACGCCCGAGCCGATGACCTGGCCGTGCTTGTTGGCGTGGGTGCCGAGCGGGATGTGCCGGTGCCGGCCGGAGACCAGGTCCAGGACCTCCACGCAGTCCCCGCCCGCCCACACGTTCCCGTACCCGCGCACCCGCATCGACAGGTCCGTGAGCAGCCCGCCCGACTCGCCCAGCGGCAGGCCCGCCGCGCGGGCCAGGGCGGTGCGCGGTTCGACGCCGATGCCGAGGACCACCACGTCCGCCGGGTACTCCTCGCCCGCCGCGGTGGTCACCGCCCGGGCCCGGCCGTCGGCGTCGGTCAGCACGCCGGTGACCTCGGCGCCGGCCACCGTGCGGATGCCCATGGCGTTCATCGCCGTGTGCACCAGCCCGCCCATGTCCGGGTCGAGGGTGGCCATGGGCTGGGGTCCCCGGTGCAGCACCGTGACGTCGTAGCCCCGGTTCACCAGCGCCTCGGCCATCTCCACGCCGATGTACCCGGCGCCGACGACGACCGCGCGGCGGCCCTCCGTACGGTCCAGCGTCCGCAGCAGCGACTGCCCGTCGTCGAGGGTCTGCACCCCGTGCACCCCGGCCGCCGAGAGCCCCGGCAGCCGGGGGCGGACCGGGCGGGCGCCGGTGGCCAGCACCAGCTTGTCGAAGCCGGTCCACTCCTCGTGCCCGTCCTCCAGGTCCCGTGACCGCACCCGCCCGCCGGCCAGGTCCAGCTCGGTGACCTCGGTCCGCATGCGCAGGTCGATGCCGCGGTCCCGGTGCTCCTTGGGGGTACGGGCGACCAGCGCGTCCCGCTCGGGCACCTGGCCGCCGATCCAGTACGGGATCCCGCACGCGGAGTACGAGGTGAAGTGCGACCGCTCGAAGGCCACGATCTCCAGGTCCCCGGGCCCCCTGAGCCGGCGGGCCTGCGACGCGGCGGACATCCCCGCCGCGTCGCCCCCGACGACCACCAGCCGTTCCGCCGCCATCGCGCCGCTCCTTCCGCCCGTCCGTGTCCCGTCCGGGAACACGCTACGTCCGCAAGGGCGTTCAGTCGCGCGGCGGCTCGGGGGAGCGGGGCTCCGGAATGTCGGCGCGGTCGCCGGCCCGGGGCTCGGGAACGGACTTCGGCGTCGTCGGACCCGCCGTGCCCGCCGTGCCCGTCGGCCCGGACGGCGCGTCGGGCCCGGCGTCTCCGGACCCCGCGTCAGGCCCGCCGCCGACCCGGCCGCGCCGCACGCGCCGTACGCCCACCGCCACGGCCGCGATCAGCGCCGCGGTGAGCAGGAACGGCAGTACGGCGCCCAGCACCAGCACGATCCACCGCACCACCGCGGTGAAGGCCGCCCAGCCGCCGGCCAGCGCGTCGGTGAAGCCCGGCTCGTCGTCCCGCTCCGGCGCGGGCGACTCGGAACCGGGCTGCGAGAGCGTCAGCGTGATGGTGGCCAGCGAGGTCTGGTCCTTGAGCGCGTCCCGCTGCGCCAGCAGGGACTCCAGCTCCGCCTGACGGCGGCTCAGCTCGCCCTCCAGCATGACGACGTCGCTCAGCTGCGAGGCCCGGTCCATCATCTCCCGCACCCGCGCCACGCTCGCCTGCTGCGACTTGACCCGGCTCTCGACGTCCACCACCTGCTGCGTGACGTCCTGCGCGTCGACCTTGCGGTTCAGCAGCCGGCCGCCGCCCTCCAGGGAGGCCAGTACCGCGTCGAAGCGGTCGACCGGCACCCGGAGCGTGACGTCGGAGAAGATCGCCCCGCGCGGCGGCCCGCCCTCCTTGCCGTAATCCTCGCGGCGCGTGGACTCGTTGCCCACGTAGCCGCCCGCGTCCACCGCCGCCGCCCGGGCCGCGGCCAGTGCCCGCTGGACGTCCTTGACCTCGATCGACACCCGCGCGGTACGGATGATCCGGGCCCGCACGGCGGGGGCCCTGGCGCCCTTGTCGGAGGACCCCGAGGAGCCGCCCGAGGACCCGGACGCCCCGGACGACCCCGAGGCCCCCGACGACCCCGAGGCGCCCGCCCCGCCCGGCGCCGGGGCGGCGTTCTCGGCGCCCTGCCGTCCCGCGTACCCGTCCTTGGCCGAGCCGGCCGCGGAGTCGTTCGCCGCGCACCCGGTCAGCGCCAGGGCCCCTGCCAGGGACAGGGCCGCCACCGCCGTGCCGGTACGTCGTCCTCCCGTACGGACTGCCCGCATCGGGCCACCCCCAAGGTTCGTGTGCCGTCCGGACCGTGGTGTCCGGATCACGTCGTCGCCGGTTCGACGTACCGGCGGACGGCCCGGGTTGCGTCCCGCCCGTTCCGAACCGGTCACGGAACGGCCTCGGTACGGGAACCGGGCCCCGAGCGGCGGATGAGACGATGGGCCCATGCACGAAGCGGACACGGGTACGAGCACGGACGGGAACGGCGCCGCGCACGTCGTCGTCATCGGCGGCGGCATCGCCGGACTCGCCGCCGCGCACCGGCTGGTCGGCACCGGCGCACGGGTGACGCTGCTGGAGGCCTCCGACCGGCTCGGCGGCAAGCTGCACGCCGGGGAACTCGCCGGCGTCCCCGTCGACCTGGGCGCCGAGTCCCTGCTCGCCCGCCGCCCCGAGGCCGTCGGCCTGGCCCGTGAGGTCGGCCTCGGCGACGCCCTCCAGCCGCCCGCCACCGCCAGTGCCGCCCTGTGGACCCGCGGCGCGCTGCGGCCGCTGCCGCGCGGCAGCGTCATGGGCGTCACCGCCGACACCGAGGTGCTGCGCGAGGCCGGGATCCTCTCCGCCGAGGGCCTGCGCCGGGTCGCCCAGGACGCCGAGCTGCCCCCGACCGAGGTCGGCGAGGACATCGCCGTCGGCGCGTACGTCGCCGCCCGGGTCGGCCACGAGCTGGTGGACCGGCTCGTCGAACCGCTGCTCGGCGGCGTGTACGCGGGCGACGCCTACCGCATCTCGCTGCGCGCCGCCGTCCCCGCCCTCTACGCGGCCGCCCGCACCCACGGCACGCTCGGCGCGGCCGTACGGGCCGCCCAGGGCGATGCCGCCGCGGCCGCCCGCACCAGCGTCATCGGCGCCGCCGCCACCGGACCGGTCTTCCAGGGCATCGCGGGCGGCATCGGCCGGCTCCCGCTGGCCGTGGCCGACGCCGTGCGCGCGGCCGGCGCCCGCGTCCTGACCGGCACCGCGGCCACCGGACTGGCCCGGACGGCCGCCGGCGGCTGGCGGGTCACCGCCGCCGCCCCGGCGGGCGCCGAGGTCCTCGACGCCGACGCCGTGGTCCTCGCCACCCCCGCTGGCCCGGCCGCCCGGCTGCTGGCCGACCAGGCCCCGGCCGCCGCGGCCGAGCTGCGCGAGGTCGAGTACGCCTCCATGGCCCTGGTCACCATGGTCCTGCGGCGCGCGGACCTGCCCGCCGACCTGGCCGGCAGCGGCTTCCTCGTCCCGCACGCGGACGGCCGCACGATCAAGGCGTCCACGTTCTCCGGCAACAAGTGGGGCTGGTCCGGCCAGGCCGACCCCGAGCTGTTCGCGCTGCGCACCTCCGTGGGCCGGTACGGCGACGAGGGAGACCTCAAGCGCGAGGACGGCGAACTGGTCGAGGCCTCCCTCGCCGACCTCCGCGCGGCGGTGGGCCTGGCCGCCCGGCCCGTGGCGGCCACCGTGACGCGCTGGGACGGCGGCCTCCCCCAGTACCCCGTCGGCCACCTCGCCCGGGTGGCCCGGATCCGCGCGGCGGTGGCCGCGCTGCCCGGTCTGGCGGTGTGCGGAGCGCCGTACGACGGGGTGGGGATCCCCGCCTGCATCGCCAGTGCCGAGGCCGCCGCACGGACCGTCACGGAGCGCCTGGCCGACCGCCCCGCTGCTCCGCGGCAGCCCTGAAACGGCCCCTCCCGCAGCTCAGGGGCACCCTGGCGCGGAGCACTGATTCGGACACGGGACAATAGGCGCATGACTGCACCAGAGAAGATCCCCAACGCGGGGAAGAAGGCCAAGGACCTCAACGAGGTCATTCGCTACACGCTGTGGTCCGTCTTCAAGCTCAAGGACGTGCTCCCCGAGGACCGCTCCGGCTTCGCCGAAGAGGTGCAGGAGCTGTTCGACCAGCTCGCCGCGAAGGACATCACCGTCCGGGGGACCTACGACGTCTCCGGCCTGCGCGCCGACGCCGACGTCATGATCTGGTGGCACGCCGAGACCGCGGACGAGCTGCAGGGCGCCTACAACCTGTTCCGCCGCACCAAGCTGGGCCGCGCCCTGGAGCCGGTGTGGTCGAACATGGCGCTGCACCGCCCCGCGGAGTTCAACAAGTCGCACATCCCGGCCTTCCTGGCCGACGAGGTGGCCCGCGACTACGTCAGCGTCTACCCGTTCGTGCGCTCGTACGACTGGTACCTGCTGCCGGACGAGGACCGTCGCCGCATGCTCGCCGACCACGGCAAGATGGCCCGCGGCTACCCGGACGTCCGCGCCAACACCGTCGCCTCGTTCTCGCTGGGCGACTACGAGTGGCTGCTGGCCTTCGAGGCCGACGAGCTGTACCGCATCGTCGACCTCATGCGCCACCTGCGCGCTTCCGAAGCCCGTATGCACGTCCGTGAAGAGGTGCCCTTCTTCACCGGACGCCGCAAGTCCGTCGCCGACCTGGTCGCCGGACTCGCCTGACCTCCCCAGGGGGGATGGACCGGGGGCCAGGGCCCCCGGTGGTCGGAGGTGGACCGCCTCCGGCACCACGCCGGAGGCCAGCCGCACTCCGGTGAAGGACCGGAGGGCCTGCGCACTCCGGTCACGGACCTGAGGCCAGCCGCACTCCGGTCCGCACCTCGGGGGTCCGCCCCCGAAACGACGCAGCCGGACCCGCCCCGGAAGTTCAGACGGCCGGCGGCAGCATGCCCGTACGGGGTGCTGCCGCCCGGTCGTCCAGCGACACCGGTGCGGGTTCCGGATGCGGCGCGCAGTCGGCCCGCCGCCCGGCCGGCAGGGCACCCTTCAGCAGGTACTCCCGCACGTGCCGGTCCACGCACGCGTTCCGGCCGCCGACCAGCCCGTGCGAGCCGGCCCCGCGCTCCGTCACCAGCGCCGAGCCGGTCAGCCGCCGGTGCAGCTCCAGGGCCCCCGCGTACGGGGTGGCCGCGTCCCGCTCCGCCGCCACGACCAGGGTGGGGGGCAGCGCCCTCGGCAGCACCCGGACGTCGATCTTCTGCTGCCGCTTCGCCGGCCAGTACGCGCACGGCAGGTTCGTCCAGACGTTGTCCCACGTCTCGAACGGGGCCCGGCGCGCCAGCGCCGTGTTGTCCCGGTCCCAGACGGCCCAGTCGCCGGGCCAGGCCGCGTCGTTGCACAACACCGCCGTGTACACCGCCGTCGCGTTCTCCTCCTCGACCGCCGAGGCCGTGTCGGGTCCGGCCTGCGCGGCCAGCGCCCACTCGTCGCCGGCCAGGTACGCGCTCAGCGCGCCCGCCCGCGGGGCCCAGTAGTCGTCGTAGTAGGCGGTCTTGAGGAACGCGGCCTGGAGCTCGCCGGTGCCGACCGTCCCGCCGGCCGGGTGCTTCGCGACGGCCGCGCGGACCTTCTCGTACGAGGCCAGCACCGCCTCCGGTGTCCTGCCCAGGTGGTAGACGTCGTCGTGGCGGGCCGCCCAGGTCCGGAAGTCCCGCCAGCGGCCCTCGAACGCCAGGGACTGGTCGAGGTTGTTGCGGTACCAGATGCCGCGCGGATCGGGGTTGACGACGGAGTCGAAGACCATCCGGCGCACGTACGAGGGGTAGAGCGTGGCGTACAGCGCGCCGAAGTACGTGCCGTACGAGGCGCCCATGAAGGTCAGCTTCCGGTCGCCCAGGGCGGCCCGCAGGACGTCCAGGTCCCGGACGTTGTTGAGCGAGTTGTAGTACGGCAGCGCCGCGCCGGCCGAGCGCGCGCAGCCGCGCGAGTACGCCCGCGCGGCCGCGATCCGCTGCCGCTTGTACGCCGCCCCGGGCGCGCGCGGGGTCTGCGTGGGCGCGTGGCCGAACTGCTTCGGGTCCTGGCAGGACAGCGGGGCCGAGCGGCCGACCCCGCGCGGGGCGTAGCCGACCAGGTCGTACACCGCGGTGACCGGATCCCACTCGGGCAGCATGCCGACGACGGGGAAGTACATGCCGGAGGCGCCCGGGCCGCCCGGGTTGTACACGAGGGAACCCTGACGGCGGGAGCGCTCGCCGGTGGCCCGCGCCCGACTGACGGTCAGGGAGATCTGCCTGCCGTCGGGCCGCGCGTAATCCAGGGGAACGCGCAGCAGCGCGCACTGCACCGTCGGCGGCAACTGCTCGACGCGCGGACAGGCCCGGAAGGCCAGCCCGGCGGTGGCCGCGCGCTTGGCGGCCAGGGCCGCGCCCCGCTGCTCGGGGGTGCCGGCGAAGGCGCCGGGCACGGCAGCACCAGCGACCGGCCCGGCAGCCCCACTGCCGGCTGCGGCCGCGGCGGGCCCCGGGGCGGGCGCACACAGGCTCAGGGCGAGGACCGTGGCGGTCACTCCGTATCGGACGAGTTCCCGCATGTCCCGCATGGCGGCGGCCCCTTCACATCCCACTGGTCCAGATCATCCACAACATCCGTAAATCGGATAAAGGGATGCTTCGTGGAGGAGCGGCCGAAGTAAAGGAGGCGGCACGGATGTCGGACCGGATGGCCCCCGTTGGGTCAGCGCACCGGTTGACGAAGCGTCAGCGCCGGCCGCGGAAGCCATCGCCGTCCGTGGCAGCCCCCGTCACCGGATCCGGTGCCCGTGACTCCCGTGGTGTGGGGGGCAGACCCCGGCCACCGCATCCTTGGCGGTGCCTGGTGGGTCCCGTGGCGCGTGGGCCCGCAGCCCCGGCCACCGCATCCTTGGCAGTGCCTGGTGGGTCCCGTGGTGTGTGGGGGAGGTGCTTGAGGCGGTAGGGCAGGCTGGTCCGGAGGCAGGCCCGGGCCTGGGGTGGCCGTAGGCCAGGGGCGGAGCCCCCTTGCCCCAGGGGTGGGCCTGCCGCAGGGCCTGCAGGCCCTGCCGGGTCAAGCACCGAGGGGACCCACACACCACACGACCCACCCCCCGAAGCGAGCCCACCCCATACCGGGCCGCACACCCCGCCCGACCCCTTGAAGCAACCCCCTCGAAGCCACCCCACCCCGTCCCCACCCGCACCCTCGCGACCCCGCTCGCCCCCACCGCGGCCCGGCGCCCCCAGCGCTACCCCCGGTCGGCGTACCGGCGCCGTGCCTCGCCCGCGAGGTCCGGGACGGCGCGCCGCAGGTCGGACTCTGACGGCCGCGGCTCCGGGTGCGTGACCCGGCGTCGTGGGCCCGCCCCTCGGCGGGCCCGCCGCGCCGTGCGCTCCGGCAGCCTGTGCGCTACGCAGCCTTGCGGCGGCGGAACAGCCGCAGCAGGGCGAACACGATCACCGCGAGGAGCACCACGCCGAGCACGCCCACGACGAGGGCGGCGATGCCGAGCTTCTTGAAGAAGCCGCCCTTCTTGCCCTTCTTCTTCCCCTTCTTCTTGCCCTTGCGGTCCTTCAGGGCCTTGAGGTTCTTCGTGACCTTGTTCGGCTTGCGCTTGTCGGCGAGCAGCACCGTGCCGGCCGCCTCCTGGCCGACGGCGGTGGGGGTGGTCGCGGCGGCCGTCCCGGCCACGGCTATCGCCCCGGCCGCAGCTGCGGGGCCCGGGGCCACGGCCACGGCGCGGGCGGTCGCGGGCGCCGCCTCGGCCAGCGCCGCCGGGCCCGCGAGCAGCCCCGCGAGGGCGAGGGCGGCCGCGGCCCGTACGGTCGTGCGTCTGTTCACTGCGTCTCCTCCGTCGGACGGTCCCCGGGCGTGCGCCGCCCGGTGGCTTCGGTGCCGGCCCCGGAGCCGGGCGTGGTGGCGGGCCGGGTCAGGACCAGCAGGGCGTCCACGAGGTCCTCCGCCGGGGCGCCGGTGGCCAGCCGCCGCAGCTGCTGGCCGAAGACCAGCGCGACCGCGGCCCCGGCCAGCCGCTCGGGGTCCGGTACGCCGAGGTGGGCCAGGATGCGCGCCGCAAGCAGGTCGTAGGCCGCGAAGCAGTCGGCCGCCGCGGCGCGCAGCCGCTCGTCGCGGCCGGCCTGGACGTACAGCTCGAACGGGGCGATGTGCCGGCTGTCGAAGCCGTCGACCCCCGCGACCCGGGCCACCACCTCGGCCGCCTGCCGGATGTCGAAGCGGTCGTCGGAGCACTCGTCGGCCAGGGCCGTGAAGTGGCGCGTCTCCTCGGCCACGAAGTGCAGCAGGCTCTCCCGCAGGAGTTCGTGCTGGGTGGCGAAGTGGTAGGTGACGGAGCCCAGCGAGACCCCGGCCTCCTTGGCGATGCGCCGGTTGGTCAACGCGGCGATCCCGTCCTGCCCGATGATCCGCAGTACGGCGTCGATGATGTTCTGGCGGGTGTCGGCGGCAGGGGACATGGCGGCATTCTGCCCGATCACCCCGGGGACCCGTGCCGCCCGTGCCCTGGCCACCTGCGGGCCCGCCGGCGGCGCGTCCCGACCTCCCTGCGGTGCCTGGACAGGGGCCCGCTCCCCTCCCTACTGTTCGTTCGAACGAACAGCTCAGTGGACCACGCATCGGCAGTCGGCACTCGGGAGTCGGGAATCGCCATGGACGTATCCGGATCGAACGTTCTGCTCACCGGGGCCACCGGAGGCATCGGCGGGGCCCTGGCCGCCGGCCTGGCCTCGCACGGGGCGCGCCTCACGGTCACCGGCCGGCGCGCGGACGCGCTGAAGGCCGCCGCCGACGCCCACGGCGCCCGGGCGGTGGTCGCCGACCTCGCCGTACGCACCGACGTCGCCCGCCTCGCCGAGACCTGCGCCGACACGGACGTCCTGGTCGCGAACGCCGCCCTGCCGGCCAGCGGCGACCTCCTCGACTACACCGAGGACCAGCTCGACCGCGCCCTCGACGTCAACCTGCGCGCCCCCGTCCTGCTGACCCGGCTGCTCCTCCCGCACATGGTGGCGCGCGGCCGGGGCCACGTCGTGCTGGTCGGCTCGATCTCCGGCAAGGCGGCGAGCAGGTCCACGTCCCTGTACAACGCGACCAAGTTCGGGCTGCGCGGGTTCGCCCTCGCCCTGCGCCAGGACCTCGCGGGCACCGGGGTGGGGGTGTCCCTCGTCCAGCCGGGCTTCGTCCGCGACGCAGGGATGTTCGCCGACACCGGCGCGGCGACCCCGAACGGCATCCGGACCGTCGCCCCCGGCCAGGTCGCCGAGGCCGTCGTCCGGGCCGTCCGGCGCGACCTGTGCGAGGTCAACGTGGCACCGCTGGAACTGCGGCTGCTCAGTGCGGTGGCCGGCCAGTTCCCCCGGTTCGCGGAGCGGGTCCAGGCCCGGTCGGGCGGCGTCGACGGCCTCGTCCGCCAGATCGTCGACGCGCAGCGGTCCCGGCGCTGAGCGGTGTGACGCCCGCGCGGGAGCGGCGTACCGCCCGACCGTGACGGCGGGTCAGCGGACGGTGCCCGCCGGGCCGGTGAGCAGGTGCAGCGCCCGGTGCTCCGCACCGGCCTGGGCCGCCCCGGCACCGAGCAGCCCCCGGTCGGCCGCCTCGCGCAGGGTCGTGCTGAGCTCGTCGCAGCGGGCACATCCCTCCACCCACCCCGGGACGAGGTCGAGGTGACGGTTGGCCAGGTGGCGCGCCAGCCGCGTGAGGGGGTGGGACGGCGCGCCCGGCCTGGGCGCGGCGTCCGGGGTCGGTGCGGGCTGACGGACGGTCTGGCGCAGGCGGTTGCATTCCGGACAGGCGGCCGGCACGGCTACGGGGTCGGCACTCATGCCTGCCACGGTAACCCCCGACGGCTCCGGTACCGGCCCCGGCTCGGCGGCGGCCGCCGCATTGTCGCGCCATTGTCCCCCCACGACGGCTGCCCTACTGTTCGTTCGAACGACTTGGGGCGGATGTCACGTCGCCTGCCCGCCCCGCACCCGTACGCCTCCCATAACACGCCACGTGAACGGAGAGTCCGGCTGTGCCGAGCGACCACCCCCCGACCCCCCTGTCCGCCGACCCCGGCGGCCCGCGCGCCGGCTCCGGCGTCGACCGCCGCGCCCTGCTCCGCATGAGCGGGCTACTGGCCGCGGGCGGCGCGGCCGCCCTGGTCCCCGCACCGATCGCCCGCGCCGTGACGAGCGGCCAGGGCACCGGCACGGTGACCACCACCTACCAGGGCCGCTCGCCCTACGGGATCGACCAGTGGGCGTCCGTCCCCTTCGACGTCCCCCCGGGCGTCCAGCGGATCACGGTCGCCTCCTCGTGCGAGGCGGCCGCCGGCATCCTGGACACCGGCATCTTCGGGCCGTCCGGATTCCGCGGCTGGTCCGGCAGCGCCCGGTCCGAGTTCACCCTCTCCGGGGCGGACGCCACCCCGGGGTACGTGCCCGGGCCCGTCGAGCCGGGCGGCTGGTCCGTCGCGCTGGGGCCGATGGTCAGCGGCGCCGGCGGCATGGCCTGGACGGTCACCGTCACCCTCCACCACGGCGAGCCGCTGACCCGGGCCCCGTACGACGTCCTGCCGACCGCGCTGCCCGGGCGCGGCCCGGGCTGGTACCGGGGCGACCTGCACCTGCACAGCGTGCACTCCGACGGGCAGCGCACGGTGGACGAGATCGTCGCGGCGGCCCGGCAGGAGGGCCTGCACTTCCTCGCCACCTCCGACCACAACACCAGCTCGACGGGCGTGTCGTGGAGCGGCAACGTCCCGGGCGACCTGCTGGTCATCAACGCCGAGGAGGTCACCACCCGGCACGGCCACTGGCTGGCCGTGGGGATCCCGCAGGGCGAGTGGGTGGACTGGCACTACGGCCCCCGCGACGCCGGGGCGTTCGACGGCCACGTCCGGCGCGTCCACAGTCTCGGCGGGCTGGCGATCGCCGCCCACCCGCTCACCCCGGCCGCGGGCTCGTTCTGGGAGTTTGGCCTCGACCGCGTCGACGCGCTGGAGGTGTGGAACGGGCCCTGGACGCTGGACGACGCGGCCAACATCGCCGCCTGGCACGCCATGCTCTGCGTCGGCAAGCGCGTCGCCGCCGTCGGCAACAGCGACGCTCACAGCCCCTCGGACGCCGTCGGCCGCCCGCACAACGTGGTGTACGCCAGCAGCCTGTCCACCCCCGCCGTCCTGGACGCCCTGCGCACGGGGCGCTCGTACGCCGTCGAGTCCTCGGCCGTCACCCTGGACTTCACCGCCCGGGGCGGCGGCGGGGTCGCCGGGCCGGGCCAGGAACTGCCGCTCGGCTTCTTCGACGGCGTGGACGTCGTGCTCGACGTCCGGGGCGCCCCGGACACCGTCGCCACGCTCTACACCGAGTGGGGCATCATGGCCGCCACGTGGATCGACGGCAGCGGCCGGGGCCAGCTGCGCTGGCGGGGCTGGGGCAAGGCCTCCCTGTTCGCCCGCGCCGAGGTGCGCCGCCTGAAGCCCGCTTCCACCACGCTGGACCAGCTGGTGGCGATCACCAACCCGATCTGGTTCTACTCCCCCCAGCTGCCGCCGTACGACGTCGAACGGCGCACCCTGTTCCACACCGAGCGGCGGCCCGACGGGTCGTGGAGCAGCATGCGGCCGCTGCCGGGGGCCGCCGGCGCGTCCGCGTTCTCCGGGGTGCAGACGGCGGCTGCCGGCCAGGCCGACGGCTCGGTGGTGCTGCTCGGCATCGCGCCGGACAACAGCCTGTGGCTGACGGCCGTGCGGGGCGCGAGCGTGCTGCAGCCCTGGCAGCGGGTCGCGGGGCCGGACGGCAAGGAGGCGTTCACGGTCCGCGAGGCGGACGTGGCGGCCTTCCCCGACGGCACCTGCCAGATCGTGGCCACGGCGATGGACGGCACCGCGTACCACCAGCTGCGCCGGGCCGACGGCGGGCTGACGGGCTTCCGGGCGGCGCCCGGCGCCACGGCGTCGAGCCGGTGGGGTGCGACGAAGGTGGCGATCGCGGCGATGCCCGACGGGTCCGCCCAGTTGCTCAGTTACGGCACGGACGGGCTCATGTACCACTGCGTGCGCGGCCGGGACGGCTCGTGGAGCGGGTGGGGGCGGATGGGCGGCGCGAACGGGGCCGCGACGTTCTCCGGTCCCGCGCTGGCGATCACCGGGATGCCCGACGGTTCGTCCCAGGTCCTGGCGATCGGGCTCGACGGCATGGTGTACCACCAGGTGCGCCGCCCCGACGGTTCGTGGACCGGTTTCCGGGCGCCGCGCGGGGTCACCACGCCCACCATGGGCGCCAGTGCCGTCGGCATCGCCGGGATGCCCGACGGTTCCGCCCAGGTCGTGGCGGTCGGGCTCGACGGGCGGGTCTGGCACGACGTCCGGCGGGCGGACGGCTCCTGGACGCCGTTCGCACAGGTCCCCGGCCCGAACGGGCGGGACGGCTTCCCCGCGGGCCAGGTCCGCATCACGGCCCTGCGGGACGGCACCGCGCACGTGTCCGCCGTCAGCGCCGGCTAGCCGGCGGGGGGACACGCGCGCGGTGGGTGCGGCCGGCGTGGTGCGGGCACCACGCCGGCCGCGGGGACTCAGCGGGCCGTCGCGAAGTCCTGGGTCCAGTAGTGGCTGGCCCCGGAGACGCCGACGCCGATCTCCTTGAAGGAGCAGTTGAGGATGTTCGCCTTGTGGCCGGGGCTGTGCATCCAGGCGTTCATGACCTTGGCGGGCGTGCTGTAGCCGTAGGCGACGTTCTCGCCGTAGGCGCGCCAGCGGTAGCCGGCGCGGGTGATGCGCTGGCCGGGGTTGGAGCCGTCGGAGCCGGTGTGCGACATCCGGTGGTGGACGGCCTGGTCCCGGCTGTGGTTCTGGGCGGCCTTGGTCAGCTTCGCGTTGACCTTCAGCGCGCGGCAGCCGACCTTGGCGCGCTCCTTGTTGACCAGCGCCACGACCTTGGCCGTCGGGCTGGTCGAGGACGTCGCCGCGGTGACGTCCTGCGGGGTCTCCTGGGACGCCATGGCGGCCGTGGGTATGCCCACGAGGCCCAGGGTGGCGACCGCGATGGCCGCCTTGCGGTAGTGCGTCTTCTTGCGGTGCTTCTGCATGCGTGACCTCATTCGGTGTCGCGAAGCCGGCGGCGCCGGGGTCTCCGGCGCCGAGCGGGCCGCCATTCTTAGAAAGCTGGCGAGGGCATGGCAAGTCGCTCCGCTTGGGCGCGCGTCAACTCGGCTGCACCGGGCTTGAAATGGGCGGGCGGTCGTGCAGGTGGACCCGGTCGTGTCGTGAGTGAGATATCTGATGAAGAATCAAAAATCCATCTGAGCAGGGAATTTGCTGCTCGGCGTCTCGAGCGTCGAGATGGGCATTCCGTCGGAGAGGGGTATTTCGATTCCCGTCGCACATGTCCGGACATGTCGACGCGGGCCCGGCGCCCGTAACCCTTCCGTTATCCCGTCACCGTCCGTGATCCATGTCACGGTCCGATCGGTAGCAAGATCACGCATGCCGGAACCGGCGGTGACGGAACGTGAGGCGCGTGCGGGGGGTGGAAGGTGCCGGGGGAGCCTCCGACCCCTCGCGTGTTACTCGGCGGTACGTAATGATGGCGGCGACCATCCACACGGCCGGGGGCTGAGGTAGCGGTGACGACTTTCGACGAACGGACCACGGTGCACGCCTTCCGCGACGACGCCCTGGGGGAGCACGACGCCGTCGGTCTCGCCGCGGCGATCCGGCGGGGCGAGGTCGGCGCCGCCGAGGCCGCCCGGGACGCCGCCGCACGGGTGCGGGAGGTCGAGTCGCGGCTCCGCGCGGTCCAGGTGTACGCCCACGACCCGGAGCCGACCGGACTCCCCGCGCACCGGGCCGGCGGAGGCGGCGCCTTCGCCGGCGTGCCGACGTTCGTGAAGGACAACACCGACTACCGCGGACTGCCCACGGGCCACGGCAGCGCGGCCTTCACCCCGCGGGCCGCCCGCCGGCACGCACCCTTCGCCCGGCAGTTCCTGAGCACCGGGGTCACCGTCCTCGGCAAGACCCGGCTGCCCGAGTTCGGGTTCAGCCCGAGCACCGAGTACGAGGGCGCCGAGCCGGTCCGCAACCCGTGGCACACCGGCCACTCGGCGGGCGGCTCCTCCGGCGGCAGCGCGGCGCTCGTCGCCGCGGGCGCCGTACCCCTCGCGCACGCCAACGACGGCGGCGGCTCGATCCGGATACCGGCGGCCTGCTGCGGACTCGTCGGCCTCAAGCCCACCCGCGGCAGGGTCGTGCCCAACGCCCAGAGCCGCCAACTCCCGCTCGACATCGTCTCCGACGGCATCGTCAGCCGCTCCGTCCGGGACTCCGCAGCCTTCCTCGCCGCCGCTGAGACGTACTGGCGCAACCCCAAGCTGCCGCCGGTCGGCCTGGCCGAGGGCCCCACCGGGCAGCGGCTGCGCATCGGGTTCCTGGTGGACTCGCCCAACGGCGTCCGCTCCGACACCGCCACCCGGGAGGCGGTCACCGGGACCGCGGCGACGCTGGAGCGGCTCGGCCACACCGTGGAACCGGTGGAACTGGCCGTCGACCCCCGTTTCACGGACGACTTCCTCACCTACTGGGGCCTGCTCTCCTTCCTCCTCGGCGTCACGGGCCGCACCCTCGGCGCGGACTTCGACCGGAGCCGCATGGACGCCCTCAGCCGGGGCCTGCGCCAGACGTACCTCGACGACTGGCGGCGGACCCCCGGGGTGCTGCGGCGGCTGAAGCGCACGCGGGAGGCGTACGCGGCGTCGTTCCGCGGACTCGACCTCGTGCTCTCACCCGTGCTCGCCCACACCACGCCGCCGATCGGCCACCTCAGCCCGACCGTTCCCTACCGGGCCCTGATCGAGCGGATCCTCGCGTACGTGGCGTTCACGCCGGTCAACAACGTCGTCGGCACGCCGTCGATCTCGGTGCCCGCGGCGCACGCGACGGCCGACGGCCTCCCCGTCGGCGTGATGTTCTCCGGCCGCCCGGGCGGGGAGCGGAAGCTGCTGGAGGTGGCGTTCCAGTTGGAGGCTGACCGCCCCTTCCGCCGCATCCAGGACGCCTGAAGGGGACTCCCGACCGGCGTCAGGCGGCCGGCTTGCCCGGCTGGTCGTGGGTGGAGCAGTGGATGCCGCCGCCACCGGAGGCGATGGTGTCGATCTGCACCTGGACGACGTCCCGTTTCGGGAAGTGCTCCTGGAGGATCGCCTTGGCCCGCGCGTCCGCCTTCCGGTCGCCGAACTTGGGCATGAAGACGGAGTCGTTGGCCACGTAGAAGTTCGCGTAGGTGGAGACGAAGTCGTCGCCCTCGCCGGTGATCCGGTCGAGGTCCGGCTGGGGCAGGTCGACGATCTCGAAGCGCCGGCCCCGCGCGTCGGTCGCCTTGCTCAGCACCGCGCGGGCCTGGTCGGCCGAGCGGGACCAGGAGTCCGGGGGAGTGCTCGGGTGCGCCTGGTCGAGGAGGACGACGCCGGGGGCGGTGAAGCGTACGAGGCTGTCCACGTGCGCGTCGGTGATGTCCTCGCCGCGGACGCCCGCCAGCCACACCACCTTCTCCACGCCCAGGGTCTCGACGAGCTCGTCCTCGATCTGGTCCCGGCTCTTCCCGGGGTTGCGGTTGGCGTTGACGATCGAGCTCTCGGTGATCAGGAGGGTGCCCTGCCCGTCGGTCTCGAAGGAGCCGCCCTCGGCGACGAGCGGGGCCACCTCGCGGGGGATGCCGTACCGGGCGAGCAGCTTGCGACCCACCTGGGCGTCGTTGGCGTGCTCCTGCTTGTTGCCCCAGCCGTTGAAGTTGAAGTCGATCCCGGTGACCTTCCCGGCGTCCTCGACGAAGACGGGGACGATGTCGCGGGCCCACAGGTCGTCGACGGCCATCGGAACGACCTCGACCTGCGAGCCGCAGGCCCGCTGGGCCGCGGCGAGCTGGTCGGGGCGGGCCAGCATCACGACCGCCTCGTACTCGCCGACCGCGCGGGCGATGCGGGCGATGTCCTCCCGGACGTACGGCAGGTCCTCCCCCCACACCGAGGCGAGGGCCGGCCACGACATGAACGTGCGCGTGTGGCTCTCCCACTCGGCACCGAAGCGGCGCTCGGCCTCCTCGGACGGCGTGCGCCCGGGGGCGGTGTTGCGGCCGGCGCCGGCGGACTCCTCGGGACTGCAGGCCGCGGCGCCGAGCCCGAGCGCGCCGCCGAGGGCGGCGAAGGCCCGCAGGGCGGTGCGGCGGGAGAGGGGGAGGTGGGACACGCTGTGCTCCGATCGTGGGCTGGCGAGACTATCCGGCCGCGGCGGGCGGATCCCGGGGGCGCGCGGCGGCGGGGTGGGTCGCCGGGCGCGCGGGGCGGCGGATGTCACGGGCCGGGGCCCCACGCGGGGGCGGCCGTCGGGGCGGCTGCGCCGGTGCGTGGGTGGGGTGGCCGTGCGTCCACTCTGACACTGACTGAATTTTCAGTCAAACTCCCTCCGGGTCGGTGTGCCGGCGCCCCGGGCGCCGGGCACCGCCGCGCCGACCGCGTCGCGGGTCCTCAGGTGCAGGCCCGCCACCTCGGCCCCGATCGCGTCGCGCACCAGGTCGCGGGCGTGGGACACCGGCAGGATCCCGATCAGCCACCGCGTGGTCAGGCCCTCCAGGAGGACGCCGAGCCGCTCGGCCGCGGCCGCCAGGGCGGCGTCCGGAGCCGTCGGCGCGACCCGTCCGAGCAGGTCCGTGGTCTCCCGCACCCATTCCAGACTGGCCCGGGCCAGTTCCTCCCGCAGCTCGGGCTCGAAGATCGCGCCGGCCCGCAGCTCGCCCCAGGCGGTGCTGTTGTCGCGGGCCTCGGGGGCGTCCCGGAGGTCCAGCAGCAGCCGGTGTTCCAGCTCCCGCCGCCAGTGCCCCGGCCCGCCCGGTCCGTCCGCTCCGTCCCCCGGCCCGCCCGGTCCGTCCCCCGGTCCGGGCGCCGGGTGGTGGGCGTACCGCCGCGCCCGGTCGCCGATGAACCTCAGGGTGTGCCGCAGCAGGCGGGCGCGGTCGCCGAAGTGGTAGTACACGAGCGCCTTGGACACCCCGGCCTCGGTGGCCAGCTCCTCGATGCGCAGCCCGCGCACCCCGCGGCGGGCGATCACCCGGGCCGCGGCCTCCAGGATCGTCGTCTTGCGGTCCTTCACCCTGTGCTCCTTCGCACGGCCCCCTGCACCGGGTCCGTTGTTGACTGAAACTTTAGTCAACAGGCGCGATCGCCGGGGCGCGTCCCGCGCCCCGGCCCTCCGCCGCCCGCACCGCCGAAAGAGCCACCCATGCCCTCCACCCAGCAGTCCGGGGCCCAGCCGGTCCACTCGCCGCTGTCCGCCGACGACCCCCGCGAGATCGGCGGCTACCGGCTGCACGCCCGGATCGGCGCCGGCGGCATGGGCCTCGTGTACCTCGCCCACACCCCCGGCGGACGGCCCATCGCCCTGAAGGTGGTCCGGGAGGACTTCGCCGCCGACCCCGGGTTCCGCCGCCGGTTCGCCCAGGAGGTCGCCAGCGCGCGCCGCATCCACGGCCTGTTCACCGCGCAGGTGGTGGACGCCGGCGTGGACGCCCCGCTCCCGTGGCTCGCGACGGCGTACGTGCCCGGCCCGTCCCTGCAGCAGCTGGTCGAGCGGTACGGCCCGCTGCCCGCCCGCTCGGTGCTGCTCCTGGTCGCCGGGATCGCGGAGGCCCTCCAGGCGGTGCACGGGGCGGGCGTGGTGCACCGCGACCTCAAGCCCGCCAACGTGCTCGTCGCCGAGGACGGCCCCCGCGTCATCGACTTCGGCATCGCGCGGGCGGCCGACGACACCGGGCTCACCGGCACCGGCCTGCGGATCGGCACGGCAGCGTACATGGCGCCGGAGCAGGCGCTCGGGCGGGCCGTCACGCCCGCCACCGACGTCTTCGCGCTCGGCGCGCTCGCGGCGTACGTCGCCGGCGGCGGGCTGCCCTTCGGCGCGGGACCCGAGTCGGCCGCCCTGTACCGCGTGGTGCACGAGCCCGCCGACCTCTCCCGCGTCCCGGCGGAGCTCCACGGGCTGCTCGTGCGGTGCCTGGCCAAGGACCCCGGGCTGCGGCCCACCCCGGCCGAACTGATCGCCGCGGTGCGCGCGCACCCGGCCGTGGGCCCCTCGGCGGAGTTCGGCGACGGGTGGCTGCCCGGGGCGGTCGGCCGGGAGGTCACGCGCCGCGCCGCGGCCCCTGCGGCCGCCGGTTCGGTGCCCTCCGGTCCTGGTGCCCACGGTTCCGCGCCCTCCGGCTCCGGGTTCCCCGCGCCCGGCTTCGACGCGCCCGGCTTCGACGGGGCCGGGCTCCCCGCCCCCACCCTGCTCGACGCGGAGTTCGGGGCGGCGTTCCCGCACGCGCAGCCCACCCAGGCCGTTCCGGCCGCCCGAGCCGTCCCGGACGCGGTCCACGGTGCCGTCGCCGGTGCCGCGGGGGCCGCCGGGCCGGGCGCACCGGGCGGGCGGGACCGCGGCGGGCGCCCCGGGGCCGCCGGGCGCCGGTCCCCGCGCGGGGTGCGGCGCGGCCGTACGGCCCGCACGGCGCGGGTCGTCGGCGTCCTCGTCGCGCTCGGGGCGGTGGCCGGGGCGGTGTACTGGTTCGACGTACCCGGCGGGGACGACGGCGGGCCGGGCGTCACGTACGCGGCGGGGTACGCGGACGTCGAACTCACCGCCCCCGACGACGGCTACGAGTTCGACCTGGACACCGGGAAGGTGGTGCCCGCCGACACAGCCGAGTGGTACCTCGCGCGGGTCGAGGACGGGTTCGTGGTGCCGGAGGACGCCGACGCGTTCGTGGCGTCGGGGTACGCGCTCGGCCCCGCCGACTGCGAGAGCGGGCTCGACGCGGAGCCGGTGGCGAGCCTGCCGTACGACCAGCTCGCCGACGAGCGGCCGTTCTGCGTGCGCGGCGCCGACGGCCGACTGGTCGTGGCGCGGCTGGTCGAGGCGGACCCCGGCGGCCGCGTCACGGTCGCCCTGAGCCAGTACCGGCGGAACGGCTGACCGCGCACGGCAGCCGCGGGCGTGCCGGGCGTGCCGGGCGTTCGGGCCGTACCGGGCGGGCGTGCCGGACGCGTCGGCGTACGGGCGTACGGGCGTGTCGGGCGGATTCCGGGGAGCGGACGGCGTGACGGCGCTTCCCCGCGGTCCGGATAGGGTTCGTGACATGGCGTCTCGCAGTACTCAGATCCTGGAAGCGGCCGCCCGGGTGATCGCCCGGCGCGGGGTCCGCGGCCTGCGCGTGGAGGAGTTGGCGGAGGAGGCCGGGGTGTCCACCGGCCTGATCTACTACCACTTCAAGGACCGCACCGGAGTCCTGCGCAGCACGCTGGAGTTCATCAACGACCGCGCCGAGCGGTACACCACGGCCCAGGACCCGGACGCGGAGCCGTTGAGCCCCCGCGAGGAGCTCGACCAGGTCCTGCTCCTGGAACTCCAGGACGACCCCGAGGTGCGGGAGAACAGCACGGCCTGGGGCGAGCTGCGGGCCAGCGCCGTCTTCGACCCCGTCCTGCGCGAGGACCTGGCCCGGGCCACCCTGGTGTGGGTCCAGGAGGTGGCCGCCCTGCTGGGCCAGGTGCAGCCGCTCGCGCCGGCGGCCACGCTCGCCGCGGCGGCCGAACGCCTCACGGCCCTGCTCGAGGGCCTGAGCATGCGCTGGCTCAGCGGCGGCCTCGCCCTCGATCACGCGCGCACCCTCATGGCGGAGGCCGTCGAGGTGGAGCTGGCCCGGCTGCGGCAGCGCTGAGCCCCGGCCGCCGCGGACGGCGATCAGGCCGCCCCGCCGGCCACCGGCGCCCTTCCCCCTGGGAGGGCGCTTTCTCGTCTCCCCAGTCTTGACTGAAAATTCAGTCAGTGCCACAGTGAGGCCACCGCCGGGCTCCACGCCCGCCATCGAGGCCCACCCGCCTCCGAGGCCCCGCGCCGAGCCGGCTGCCCGAAGGCCGGACGCGCGAAGGCCGGAAGGTCCCGCCTCCGGGCCGTCCGGATCCCGGCCCTCCCTCGCTCTCTCCCCACCCTTTCCGTACGGGGAGGAAGGACACCCCATGCACGCCATGCACGTCATCCGCCCGAGGCCGGCATGCCGCTGACCCCCACCGAGCGGGACCGCCTGCTGCTGTTCACCGCCGCCGAACTCGCCCGGGCCCGCCGCGCGCGCGGCCTCCGGCTCAACGTCCCCGAGGCGACCGCGCTCGTCGCGGACACCGTCTGCGAGGCCGCCCGCGACGGGCTGCGCCTGGCCGAGGCGATCGAGCGGGGGCGCTCGGTCCTCGGGCCGGACGACGTCCTGCCGGGCGTCGTGGACGTGGTCACCGAGATCCAGGTCGAGGCCGTCTTCGACGACGGCAGCCGGCTCGCCGCCGTCGCCGAGCCGTTCGGGGCCCGGGAGGGGCGCGACGACGGCGCGCCCGGCGCCGTCCTGCCCGGCCCGGACGCCCCCGCCGTACCCGAGGCGGTCGTGACGCTCCGGGTGCGCAACACGGCGTCCGTGCCGATCAGCGTCACCTCGCACTTCCACTTCTTCGAGGCCAACCCGCGCCTCGACTTCGACCGCTGCGCCGCGTACGGGATGCGGCTCGCCGCCCCGGCCGGCGCGTCGACCCGGTTCGACCCGGGGAGCACGGCCGCGGTGGGCCTCGTCCCCCTCGGCGGCGCCCGCGTCGCCCTGGGCTTCGCGGGCCTGGTCGACGGACCGCTGGACGCCCCCGGCGTGCGGGAGGAAGCCCTGCGCAGGGCCGCCGCCTGCGGTTACCTGGGCGCGGCGGAGCACCCCGGCGCGCCGGACGGGGGGCGGGCATGAGCAGGCCGACCCGGCACTCCGACCACTGCGCCCCCGGCAGCAGTCGTCACATCGACCCGTACGAGTACGCCTCCGTGCACGGTCCGCGCGCCGGCGACCGGGTCCGGCTGGGCGACTCGGGACTGGTCGTCCGCGTCGAGTCCGACGCCCAGCAGCCCGGTGACGAGTTCCTGGCGGGCTTCGGCAAGACCGCGCGGGACGGCATGCACCTGAAGGCGGCCGCGGTCCGCGAGACCTGCGACGTCGTGATCACCAACGTGCTGGTGATCGACGCCGTCCTCGGCATCCGCAAGGTGTCGGTCGGCATCCGCGAGGGCCGCATCCACGCGATCGGCCGGGCCGGCAACCCCGACACCCTCGACGGCGTCGACGTGGTCGTCGGGACGGGCACCACGATGATCCCGGGGGAGGGCCTGATCGCCACCGCAGGCGCGGTCGACACCCACGTGCACCTGCTGTCCCCGCGCATCATGGAGGCGTCCCTGGCGAGCGGTGTCACCACGGTCATCGGGCAGGAGGTCGGTCCGAGCTGGGGCGTCGGGGTCAACTCCCCGTGGGCGCTCAAGCACGCCTTCGGCGCCTTCGACGCCTGGCCGGTCAACATCGGTTTCCTGGCCCGTGGTTCGTCCTCGGACGCCGCGCCGCTGGTGGAGGCCCTCGCCGAGGGCGGCGCCTCCGGCTTCAAGGTCCACGAGGACATGGGCGCCCACACCCGCGCCCTGGACACCGCCCTGCGCGTGGCCGAGGAGCACGACGTCCAAGTGGCCCTGCACAGCGACGGCCTGAACGAGTGCCTGTCGGTGGAGGACACCCTGCGGGTCCTGGAGGGCCGGACCATCCACGCCTTCCACATCGAGGGTTGCGGCGGGGGTCACGTCCCCAACGTGCTGAAGATGGCGGGCGTCCCGAACGTCATCGGCTCCTCGACCAACCCCACCCTGCCCTTCGGCCGTGACGCGGTCGCCGAGCACTACGGGATGATCGTCTCCGTCCACGCGCTGAAACCCGACCTGCCGGGCGACGCGGCGATGGCCCGCGACCGGATCCGGGCCGGGACCATGGGCGCCGAGGACGTCCTGCACGACCTGGGCGCGATCGGCATCACGTCCTCCGACGCGCAGGGCATGGGCCGGGCGGGGGAGACCGTCCGCCGTACGTTCGCCATGGCCGCGAAGATGAAGGCCGAGCTCGGCCCGATGGACGGCGACGGCGAGGGCGACGACAACGCCCGCGTGCTGCGCTACGTCGCCAAGCTCACCATCAACCCGGCCATCGCCCACGGCCTGGCCCACGAGATCGGCTCCATCGAGGTCGGGAAGATGGCGGACATCGTCCTGTGGCGGCCGGCCTTCTTCGGCGCCAAGCCGCAGATGGTCGTCAAGAACGGCTTCCCCGCCTACGGCGTCACCGGCGACCCCAACGCCGCCACCGACACCTGCGAACCCCTCGTCCTCGGGCCCCTGTTCGGCGCCCACGGCGCCGCGCCCGCAGACCTCTCCGTGGCCTTCGTGAGCGCGGCCGCGGTCGCGGCCGGCTCGGCGGGCCGCCCGTACGACGCCCTCGCGACCCGCCGTCGCCGGGTCGCCGTCCGCGGCACCCGCGGCATCGGCCCGAAGGACCTGCTGCACAACTCGCGGACCGGTGACGTGCAGGTCGACGGCCGCTCGGGCCTCGTCACGCTCGACGGGGCGCCGCTGCGCTCGGAGCCTGCGGACAGCGTCGCGCTGAGCCGCCTGTACTTCCTCTGACACCCCGCTGGTCCCTCCTTTCACGGGCGTTCTCCCCGCCCAAAGACTTGACTGAAAATTCAGTTAGGGCCACGATCCCTCCCAACGACCGAAAAGAGACCCCCGATGACCGGATTCCGCATGCCCGCCGAATGGTCCGAGCACGAGGGCTGCCTGATGGCCTGGCCCACCCGCACGGACCTGTGGGGCGACGTCCTCGACGCCGTGAAGGCGGAGTACGCCGAGGTGGCCCGCGCCGTCGCCCGCTTCGAGCCCGTCACGATGGTCGCCCCGCCCGGCCACGCCGACGACGCCCGCGCCCACTGCGGCGACGAGGTGACCGTCGTGGAACTGCCCCTGGACGACTCCTGGTTCCGCGACTCGGCACCGCTGTTCGTCCTGGACGGCGACGGGCGCCGGGCCGGCGTCGACTTCCGGTTCAACGCCTGGGGCCGCAAGCACCACCCGTACGACTCCGACGACCGGATCAGCGCGCTGCTCCTGGAGCACCTCGACGTCGAGCGCATCGCCTCCGACATGATCCTGGAGGGCGGGGCGATCACCGTCGACGGCGAGGGCACCCTCATCACCACCGAGCAGTGCCTCCTGCACCCCAACCGCAACCCCGGCCTGAACCGGGCGCAGATCGAGGCCGAGCTCAAGGCGCGGCTCGGCGTCGACAAGGTGATCTGGCTGCCGTACGGCGGACTGCTCGACACCGAGACCGACGGCCACGTCGACGGCGTCTGCGCCTTCGCCGCGCCCGGCCGCGTCGTGCTCTCCCTGCCCGACGACCCCCAGCACCCGGACTACGTCCGGATGCGCGCCAACCGCGCCGTGCTGGAGGCCTCGACCGACGCCCGGGGCCGCTCCCTGGAGATCGTCGACGTCCCCCAGACCGCGTACGCCGAGGCCGGCGGCACCCGCGTCGAGGTCTCGTACCTCAACTACTACGTCGCCAACGGCGGGGTCGTCGTCCCGGTCGCCGGCGTACCGCAGGACCTGGCCGCCATGGAGGTGATCGCCACCGCGTACCCGGACCGCAAGGTCGTCGGCGTACCGGCCCCGGTCATCGCGTACGGGGGCGGCGGCGTCCACTGCATCACCCAGCAGGTCCCGGTGGCCCGCCCCGGCGCATGACCCAGGGGGCACACCCCACCGGGGCGCGCCCGGCGCCCCGGCCCCCACCCCTGCCCCCACCCCCCCCCGCCGCGTCACCCCCCCGCCGCGTCACCCCCCCCGCCGCGTCACCCCGCATCCCCGCCCGCACCGAAAGAGAGCGCGACGATGAGCCCCGCACCGCCCCCGCCCCGCGTCCCGGGACGCCGCCCCGCGAGGACCGCCCTCGCGGCCCTCGCCTCGGTCGCCGCCCTCTCCGTACTCGCCGCCTGCGCCGGACCGCCGCGCGGCGGGGCCGACGGCGCAGGCGCGTCGTTCGCGCTCTCGGCCGGCACTCCCAGGCCCAAGGGGGACATCGACTCCTTCACCTGGGCCGTGTACGCGGAACCGCCCACGCTCGACTACACGATGGCCTTCGACTACCCGCAGAACACCATCCTGTCCAACGTCTGCGAGAGCCTGATGCGCTGGACGCCCGGGCTCACCCCGGAACCCGGGCTCGCGCAGAAGGCGACCAACCCCGACCCCACGACCTGGGTGTACGACCTGAGGCGCGGCGTGCGCTTCCACGACGGCCGCACCATGACCGCCGACGACGTCGTCTTCAGCCTCGGCCGCCAGACCGACCCGAAGAACGCCGCCGCCTGGGCGCAGAACTTCCAGAACGTCGCCTCGATCCGCAAGACCGGCCCCCTCCAGGTCACCGTCAAGCTGAAAAAGCCCGACTCCCAGTTCCCCCAGTACATGGCGACCGCCGCCGGCGTCGTCGCCTCCAGGGCCGGGGTCACCGCCGCCGGCGCCGACTACGGGACCTCCGGCGGCCTCGCCTGCACCGGCCCCTTCACCCTCGGCGCCTGGCAGAAGGGCCAGTCCCTCGAACTGCGCCGGTTCGACGGCTACTGGGGGACCCGCGCCAAGGCCGGCAAGGTCGTCTTCCGCTTCCTCACCGACCCGTCCGCCCGCACCAACGCCATGCTCAGCGGCGAGGTCGACGGCGGCTACCTCATCCCGACCGAGAGCTACGGACGCCTCAAGGACAGCGGCGTCGGCACCCTCTACTTCGGCGAGGGCCTCAGCACGGTCAACCTCGGCATCACCAACATGAACGGCCCGCTCGGCGACGTACGCGTCCGCCGCGCGCTCTCCCTGGCCCTGGACCGGACCGGCTTCGTCCGCGCCGCGCTCGGCGGCGCCGGCACCGCCACCAACTCCCTGACCACCCGCGCCGCCTGGGCGGGCGCCTCCCCCGAGGTGCGCAAGGGCGCCTTCGCCGGGCTGCCCCCCGCCACCCGCGACATCGAGAAGGCCAAGGCACTCGTCGCGCAGGCCGGCGCCACCGGCCGGACCCTCACCATCGCCACCAGCTCCATCGGCCAGGACGTCTCCCTCCTCGCCACCGCCGTCCAGGCCGCCGGCACCGCCATCGGGCTGAACGTCACGCTCAAGTCGGTCGCCCCCAACGCCTTCACCGCGCTGTTCACCGACCCCGGCGCCCGCGAGGGCATCGACGCCTTCCCGCTCACCTACTACGACTCGATCACCGACCCGCTCGACCTGCTCGTCAACTTCCGGACCGGCTCCTACCTCAACTTCGCCGGCTACAGCGACAAGCAGTACGACGCACTCGTGGAACGCGCCACCGCCACCTACGACCGGGACCGCCGCCTGCGCATCGAGACCGAACTCCAGCGGCACGCCGCCGAACGACTGCCCTGGATCCCGGTAGCCGAGTGGCCCACCGCCCTCTTCCTCAACAAGCGCATCACCGGCGCCCCCACCACCATCGCGTACATGTACTACCCGTGGGCCGCCGACATCGGCGCCACCACCGGTGCGGGAGCGGCCCCGTGACCGCCGTCGACTTCCTGAGGTTCGCCGCCCGGCGCGCCGCCGAGATGGCGGCCACCCTCCTCGTCGCCTCGTTCGTCGTCTTCGGCGCGATGTACCTGGCCCCCGGCAGCCCCGCGAGCTTCCTGCTCTCCGGCCGCTCCGCCTCGCCCGAGGCGCTCGCCGCCGTCAACGCCCGCTACCACCTGGACGACCCCTTCGCCGAGCGCTACCTCCACTGGCTCGGCGACGTGCTCCGGGGCGACTTCGGCCGCTCCCTCACCTACCGCACCGAGGTCTCCCGGCTGCTCGCCGACCGGCTGCCCACCACCCTGCTCCTGATCGCCATGGCGCTCCTCGTGGTCGTCACCGTCGGCCTGTTCCTCGGCCGGATCGCCGCCGTCCGGGGCGGGGCCACCGACACCGGCGTCCTGCTGGCCACCACCCTCGCCGTCGGCACCCCGTCCTTCGTCGCCGCCGTCCTGCTCCAGGGCCTCTTCGCCGTACGCCTCGGCTGGTTCCCCAGCAGCGGCGCCGGCGAGGGGTTCCTCGACACGGTGTGGCACCTGACCCTGCCCGCGACCGCGCTGGCGCTCTACCTGATCGGCATGCTCGCCCGCGTCACCCGCACCGCCATGCTCGAAGCCCTCGACAGCGACCACGTCACCGTGGCGCGCAGCCGGGGCGTCCCCGAGCGCCTGGTCATCCGCCGCCACGTGCTGCGCAACTCCCTGGGGACCGTGCTCACCACCGGCGGCCTGATCGTCTCCACCCTCCTGGTCTGCACGATCCTCGTCGAGACGGCGTTCAGCATCGGCGGCATCGGACAGCTCCTCGAACTGGCCACCACCACCAAGGACTTCCCGACCGTGCAGGCCATCTCCCTCATCATCGTGACCCTGTTCATGGCCGTGAACCTGCTCGTCGACCTCGCCCTGCCCCTGGTCGACCCGCGCATCACCCTCGGTACGAGGGGAGCCGCCGCATGACCGCCGTCCTCACCCGCCGCCCGGGCCTCGCCCGGCTCCGCGCCGCCTCCGGCGGCTCCCCGCTCCACCTCGCCTGCCTGGGTTTCGTCGCGCTCCTCGTGCTCGCCGCCCTGCTCGCCCCCTGGCTCACCCCCCACGACCCCAACGCCGTCGACCTCGGGGCCGCCCTCGCCGGGCCCTCCGCCGACCACCCGCTCGGCGCCGACGCCGCCGGCCGCGACACCCTCTCCCGGCTGCTCCTCGGCGCCCGCACCTCCCTGCTCGGGCCGCTCGGCGTCGTCGTGACCTCCACCCTCGCGGGGGTCGCCGTCGGCACCGCCGCCGCCTGGCGCGGCGGCTGGCTCGACTCCGTCCTGTCCCGCTCCACCGAGCTCGTCTTCGCCTTCCCCGGCATGCTGCTCGCGATCCTGGTCGTCTCCGTGTACGGGGAGGGCCTGCTCGCCCCCGTCGCAGCGCTGGGCCTGGCGTACCTGCCGTACGTCAGCAGGCTCACCCGCTCCCTCGTCCTCGCCGAACGCGCCCGCCCGTACGTCAGCGCGTACCGGGTCCAGGGCCACTCGGCGCTCCAGATCTGCCTGCGCCACGTCCTGCCCGCCATCGCCCCCGTCGTCCTCGCCCAGTCCACTATCAACTTCGGCTACGCCCTGATGGACCTGGCCGGCCTGTCGTTCCTCGGACTCGGCGTGCCGCCCCTCACGCCCGACTGGGGCCGCATGGTCTTCGACGGCCAGACCGCCATCCAGCACGGCTACCCGCTCTCCGCGATCCTGCCGTGCGTCCTCGTCGTGCTCACCGTCGTCGCGTTCAACGTGGTCGGCGAGCGCTGGGCCGACCGCGTCGCCAGGAGGGACCGATGACCCCGCCCACCGCCGGCCCGCCGGCCCCCGCGCTCGACGTCCGCGGCCTGCGCCTCACCCTGCCCGGCACCGCCCGACCCGTCCTCGACGGCGTCGACCTCACCGTCGGCCCGGGCGAGACCGTGGCCCTCGTCGGGGAGTCCGGCTCCGGAAAGTCCCTGACCTCGCGCAGCGCGCTCGGGCTGCTCCCGCCCGGCGCCACCGCCGAGGGAACCGTACGGATCGAGGGCGAGGACGTCTTCGGCGCCTCCCCCGCCCGGCTGCGCGCCCTGCGCACCGGCACCGTCGCCATGGTCTTCCAGGACCCGCGGGCCGCCCTCAACCCCCTGCGCCGCATCGGCGACTTCGTCACCGAGTCCGTCCGCGCCGCCGGCACCGTGGACGAGAAGACCGCGGCCGCCCGCGCCACCGAACTCCTCACCGAGGTCGGCCTGGACGGCTCCGTCCTGCGCAAGTACCCCCACCAGGTGTCCGGCGGCATGCTGCAGCGCGTGGTGATCGCCGCCGCGCTCATGGGAGACCCCGCGCTGCTCCTCGCCGACGAGCCCACCACCGCGCTCGACGTCACCACCCAGGCCGAGGTGATCGCCCTCCTCGCCCGGCTGCGCGCGACCTTCCGCACCGGCCTGCTGTTCGTCACCCACGACCTCGACCTCGCCGCCGCGATCAGCGACCGGGTCTACGTCATGTACGCCGGACGCATCGCCGAGACCGGCCCCGCCGACGTCCTCTTCGCCCACCCCCGGCACCCGTACACCGCCGCCCTGCTGGCCTCCACGCCCCGGCTCACCACCCCGGGCGGCCGGCTCGCCGCCATCCCCGGACAGCCCCCGGACCCGCGCACCGCGCCGACGGGCTGCGCCTTCGCCGCCCGCTGCGCCCTGGCGACCGACCTCTGCCGCGAGGAGACCCCGCAGGCCCTGCCGGACCCCGACCGCCCGGCGCACCTCGCCGCCTGTCACCACAGCGACCGGCTCGGGGCACGGCCCCCGGCCGCCCCCGGGGCCGTGCCCGCGGGGGAAACCGCCGGAGAAGGAGGAGCCGTCCTCGATGCCTGAACCCCTGCTCCACGTCACCGGACTGGCCCGCGCCTTCGGCACCGTACGCGCCGTGGACGACGTCGCGTTCACCCTCCCCGAGGGCGGCTCCCTCGGCATCGTGGGCGGCTCCGGATCCGGCAAGACCACCACCGCCCGCATCGTCGTCGGCCTGGAGCGGGCCGACGCGGGCGAGGTGCGCGTCCGCGGCCGCGTCCGGCCCGCCCGGGTGCGCGGCCGGGCCCGGCGGCTGGCCCGGGCCCGGGAGGTGCAGATGGTCTTCCAGGACCCCTACCTCTCCCTCGACCCCCGCACCAGCGTCGGCCGCGCACTGCGCGAGACCCTGCGCCTGCACTTCCCCGGCCGCGACCCCGAGCCCCGCGTCCGGGAGCTCCTCGACCAGGTCGGCCTCGGCGGCCGCGCGGCCGAGGCCCTGCCCCGGCAGCTCTCCGGCGGGCAGCGCCAGCGCGTCGCCATCGCCCGTGCCCTCGCCGTGGAGCCGGCCGTCCTCGTCCTGGACGAGGCGGTCGCCGCCCTCGACGTCTCCGTCCAGGCCCAGATCCTCAACCTGCTCGCCGACATCCGCGAACAGACCCCGGTCGGCTACCTCTTCATCACCCACGACCTCGGCGTGGTCCGGTGCGTCACCGACGAGGTCCTCGTCATGCACCGCGGCCGCGTCGTGGAGGCGGGCGCCACCGCGGAGGTGCTCGCCGCCCCGCGCCACCCCTACACCCGGCTGCTCCTGGACTCCGTACCCCGCCCCGGCTGGCAGCCGGAGCGGATCGCGGCCGCACGCCAGGCGCTGCCGTCCCCTCAGGCAACCCCCACACAGGAGGCATGAATGTCCCGAGGCATGAACCGGCGAACCTTCCTCGCCGCCGCCGGAGCCACCGCCGCCGGCGCCGCCCTCGCCACCACGGCCGCCCCCGCGAACGCCCGCACCACCGCGGGCTCCTTCCGGGTCCCGGTCGAGGACGTCCGCCACACCCGCACCTGGATGGCCTTCCCCGACAGCACGTCCATCTGGGGCAGCAAGCTGAGCGGCGTCCAGGCGGACATCGCCCTGATCGCCCGTACCATCGCCACGTACGAGCCGGTCGTCATGTGCGCCAACTCCGGCAGCGCCGCCAAGGCCCGCTCGCTGTGCGGCTCCGCCGTCACGGTCCTCAGCTCCATCCCGGTCGACGACTGCTGGATGCGCGACAGCGGCCCCGTCTTCCGCACCGACGGCTACGGCGGCCTCGACGCGGTCGGACTCAACTTCAACGGCTGGGGCAACAAGCAGACCCACTCCCGCGACGCCCTGGTCGCCGAGCGCGTCGCCGACTGGGCGGGCGTCCGCTTCACGTACGCCGACCTCGTCGGCGAGGGCGGCGCCATCGAGCCGGACGGCGCCGGCACCCTGATGGCCACCCGCAGCAGCCTGGTGAACCGCAACCGCAACCCCGGGATGACGGAGCGCCAGCTGGAGACCGCGATGTGCGACGCGTACGGCGCCTCCAAGGTCATCTGGTTCGACGGCGTCCGCGGCCAGGACATCACCGACGACCACGTCGACGCCACGTCCCGCTTCCTCGCCCCCGGCGAGTCCCTCACCCAGATGCCCCTGAGCACCGACACCGACGCCTACGCCCGCGACGCCCGCCAGCAGTACGCCGTCCTGTCCGCCGCCACGACCGCCACCGGCCGCCCGATGGACGCGATGCAGCTCCAGGGCCCGGACTACAACAAGATCCGCTCCACCAACCGCGAGTTCCTGGCCTCCTACGCCAACTTCTACCTGTGCAACGGCGCCGTCATCAGCGCCCAGTTCGGCGACACCCGCGCGGACGCGGCGGCCCGCGCGACCCTGGCCCGCCTCTACCCCGACCGCGCCGTCGAGCAGCTGAACATCGACCGCCTCGGCACGGGCGGCGGCGGCATCCACTGCGTCACCCAGCAGCAGCCGGTCGCGTAGCCGCGTGGCCCCGTAGTCGGCGGCCGGCCGGCCCCGGGCGGGAGCGATCCCGTCCACGGGTCGGCCGGTCACGCCGCGCTTTCACCCGAACGCATTAAGATCGCGGCGATATCAGCATTTGTGTTCGAAGGGGAAACATCACATGGCTCAGGTCACGCTGAAGGGCAACCCGGTGCAGGTCAACGGCACCCTCCCGGCCCCCGGCACCCAGGCCCCCGCATTCGCGCTGGTGGGCGCCGGTCTGGCGGACGCCGCGCTCGCGGACTTCGCCGGCAAGCGCAAGCTGCTCAACATCTTCCCGAGCGTCGACACCCCCACCTGCGCGGCTTCCGTGCGCGCGTTCAACGAGAGCGCCGCCAAGCTCGACAACACGGTCGTGCTCTGCATCTCCGCCGACCTCCCCTTCGCCCAGGCCCGCTTCTGCGGCGCCGAGGGCCTGGAGGACGTGAAGAACCTGTCGACGCTGCGCGGCCGTGAGTTCCACGAGGCGTACGGCGTGGCCATCGCCGACGGTCCGCTGGCCGGTCTGACCGCCCGCGCCGTCGTCGTCCTCGACGAGAACGACCAGGTCCTGCACTCCGAGCTGGTCGGCGAGATCGCCGAGGAGCCGAACTACGAGGCCGCCCTCGCGGTCCTGAAGTAGGCCCCGGGCCCGCGTCACCCGGGCCGTCCCGCCGCGCCGGCGTCGCCGTCGGCGTGGTGGGGCGGCCGGGGGTGCAGGCGGGCCGCGACGACCGCGACGTCGTCCTCGGCGTGCCGTACGTCGAGCCCGTCGCAGACGGCGTCCACGACCTCGGCCAGCGGCGTCCCGCCGCGGACGGGCAGGGCGGTGAGCCGGGCCAGTGAAACGTCCATGTCCTCGCCGCGGCGTTCCACCAGGCCGTCCGTGTAGAGCAGCAGGGTCTGCCCGGCGGCGATCGGCCGGGCCAGCGCCTCGTAGCCGCCGACGCCCGTGCCGAGGGGCGGGCCGACGGGGACGTCCAGCACCTCGCCCGCGCCGTCCCGGTCGAACACCACGGGCGGCAGGTGGCCGGCGCTGGCGTAGACGGCCGTGCCGCGGGCCGGGTCCACCCGGACCAGCAGGCAGGTGGCGGGGCGGCGGGACTCGTCCGCCGCGGACATCGCGTCCATCTGCCGCAGCACCCGGTGCGGGGCGAGATCGGTGGACGCGATCTCGCGCAGCACGGCGCGGTAGGCGTTCATGTCGACGGCGGCGTCCAGGCCGTGGCCCATGACGTCCCCGACCACCAGCAGGGTGCGGCCGAAGTGCAGCCGCACCGTCTCGAACCAGTCGCCGCCCACCACCGCCCGCCCGCCCAGCGGCAGGTAGCGACTGGCGATCTCCAGGTTCGGATGCGGCCGGCCGGGTTCGGCCACCAGCGCCCGCTGGAGCTCGAACGCCGACTCCTCCATGGCGGCCAGCCGCAGGGCGTACCCGAGGTGCATGCTCGCGAGCCGCACCGCGAAGTGCAGCGTCGCCAGCTCGTGGTCGCCGAACCCGGCGTGCCGCCGGGCCGCGACCAGCCTTCCGTGCACCTCGTCCCGGCCGATCAGGGGGACCGCCACCAGATGCACGGCGGCGCCCGCCGCGGGGACGGTCCACGCCCGCAGGGGATGGCCCTGGTCCAGCGCGCGCACGGACGACGGCAGGTCCGGAGCGGGCCCCTCGAGCAGCTCCGCCGCACCCGCCACGGCCGCGCGCCCGGCGCCGGCCCCGGGGTCGGCCAGGTCCACCGCCGCGGCGTCGCAGAGCCCATGGACGAGGAAGAGCGCCAGCTCCCGGCAGGTCTGCCGGGCGTCGGAGGTCGTCCCGATGGCTTCGAGGGCCGCTTCCACGGCGCGCAGTCGC
The DNA here is from genome assembly GCF_044753805.1 of Streptomyces sp. NPDC093225. Classification (NCBI taxonomy): domain Bacteria; kingdom Bacillati; phylum Actinomycetota; class Actinomycetes; order Kitasatosporales; family Streptomycetaceae; genus Streptomyces; species Streptomyces sp. NPDC093225. The sequence continues at coordinate 29,887 of NZ_JBIVNX010000021.1, read as the reverse complement.
GATTCCGGCCCGCCCTGCTCGCTCACCCTGCCCGGTCACCCCCGTCGCCCGCATCGTCGTCGGCCTGTCGGGGACGGCCTTGCGCCGGTTTCGCCGATGGCGCCCCTAGGCTTCCGAACCGGTCCATTGTTCCTGAAAGGGGCACGACGTGGCATCTCGCCTCAACCCGTACATCAGCTTCTCCGGTGACGCGCGCCCGGCCATGGAGTTCTACCAGAGCGTCCTGGGCGGGGAGCTGCGCGTGAGCGGCTACGGCGAATTCGGCTCCGAGGCCCCGCCCGGGTACGAGGACAAGGTCATGCACGGCATGCTCGAGACCCCGGACGGGTTCACGCTGATGGGGGCCGACGTGCCGCCCGGCATGGAGCACGCGCCCGGGAACAACTTCGCCGTCAGCCTCAGCGGCGACGACGCGGACCGGCTGCGCGGCTACTGGGAGGGGCTGTCCGCGGGGGGCACCGTCTCCGTCCCCCTGGAGAAGCAGATGTGGGGAGACGTGTTCGGCATGTGCACGGACAAGTTCGGCATCACCTGGATGGTCAACATCGGCACCCAGGGCTGATCCCCGCGACGACCCCGTCCCCGTCCCCGTCCCCGTCCCCGTCCCGGGCCCGGGCCCGGGACACGGCGCTGGCTCCGGCTCGGGTCCCCGCCCCGGCCGCAGCCGGCCGCGCCGAGCACGGCGGGCGTCACCGCGGGGGCGCGCAGCTGGCCGGGGCGCCCGGTCGTACGCCCGCCCGTGCGTCCGCGCGCCCCTGCGCAGGGGATGGCCGCCGCCACGTCCGCCCCCGACGATGAACCGCACCCCGCCCCCACCGTGCGCGATCGCACGGGTACGCACGGGCACGGGCGGGTACGAGCGGTTCGGTCACCACGGGGGGAACGATGGGTGGACGCTGGCTGGTCACGGGCTGCTCCTCCGGCCTCGGGCACGCGCTGGCCGGGGCCGCGGCGCGGGCGGGGCACGAACTGGCGGTCACCGCCCGCAAGACCGTCGACCTCGCGGACCTGACCGCCGCGTGGCCCGGCCGCATCACCCCCGTCCCGCTGGAGCTGCGCGACGCGGACTCGTGCGAGGAGGCCGTGCGCACGGCCGTCGACCGGCTCGGCGGCATCGACGTCCTCGTCAACAACGCCGCCGTCGGCCTGTTCGGCGCGGTCGAGGAGGTCTCCGACGCCGAGCTGCGCGACCAGCTGGAGACCCTGCTCGTGGGCCCCTGGCGGCTCACCCGGCTGGTCCTGCCGCTGATGCGCGCACAGGGCCACGGCCACATCGTGAACGTGTCCTCCGTCGGCGGCCGGATCGCCTTCCCGGGCCTGGCCGCCTACGTCGCGGGGAAGCACGCCCTCGAGGGCATGAGCCAGGCGCTGGCCGCCGAGGCCGCCCCGCACGGCATCCGCGTCACCGTGCTCGAACCGGGCATGTTCGCCACGCGCTACGGCAGCTCGTTGACCGAGGCCCGCCACCGGATCCCCGCCTACGACGCCACCAACCGCGAGATGCTCGAAGGCGCCCGGGGCCTGGCCGACCACCCCGACACCGGCCGCCCGGAGGACTTCGCGGCCCGGGTCCTCGACGTCGTCGGCGCCGACGCCCCCACCCCGCTGCGGATCCCGGTCGGCGACGACGCGTACGGCTACCTCGACCTGGCCGACGTGGCCGCCCGCGAGGAGCTCACGGCGGCCCGGGCCCTCGTCCAGGGGCCGCCGCCCGTCACCTGACGGCCCTCGCGGCCCGGCCCGGGAAGTGCACCCCTCAGCGGTGGAGCCGGGTCGTCCAGTCGCTCGGGACCCGGCCGGCCGGGCCCGGGGCCGGCTGGTCGGCCGGGTGTCCGCCGGGCGGGGCCAGGGCCGGCCCGGACTCGTAGAACTCGTCGGTGCCGTAGTCCCAGAACCAGTCCTCGCCCGGCTCGAAGCTCTGCACCAGCGGATGTCCGGTGGCCTTCCAGTGGGCGGTGGCGTGCTGCGCCGGCGAGGAGTCGCAGCAGCCGACGTGGCCGCACCGGGCGCACCGCCGCAGGTGGAACCACCAGCCGCCCACCGCGTCGCAGTCGGCGCAGCCGGTCCCGCTGGGCGGGACGCCCGGGTCGATCCCGTCGATCTCGGTCATACGGGTTCCTCCGTACTCTCGGTGTCGGTGTCGGTGTCGGTGTCGGTGTCGATGTCGGGGGCGGTCAGCGGCAGCAGCACCTGGAAGCGGGTGTCGCCCGGAACGGACTCGACCTGCAGGCTGCCGTGGTGCTTGTTGACGACGATCCGCCAGCAGATGTCGAGGCCGAGGCCGGTGCCCTCACCGACCGGCTTGGTGGTGAAGAAGGGGTCGAAGATCCGGTCGCGGATGTCCTCGGGGACGCCCGGGCCGGTGTCGCGGAACTCCACGAGCAGCCGGTCGCCCTCACGGGCCGTGCGGACCGTCAGGATGCCGTCCCCGTCCCCGTGCCCGTCGCCGTCACCGCCGGTGATGGCGGCCACCGCGTTGTCGATGAGGTTGGTCCACACCTGGTTCAGCTCGGCCGGGTAGGCGGGCACCTCGGGCAGCGAGCGGTCGTAGTCCTTCACCACCCGCACCCGGCTGCCGATCTTGCCGGACAGCATCAGCAGCGTGCTGTCGAGGAGTTCGTGGACGTCGACGTCGCGGTGCGGGGCCCGGTCGAGCTGCGCGTACTGCTTGGCCGCGTCCACCAGGTGCGAGATGCGGGTGGTGGAGTCGTCGATCTCGTCCATCAGGAGCTCGGTCTCGACGGTGTAGTTGAGCCAGCCGATCGCCCCCGGCAGGATGTCCTCCGCCACGGTCGCCGCGACCTGCTCCAGCCAGTCCGTGTCCAGCCCGGCCTGGACGAAGGTGGGCGCGACCCGCCACCCCTCGGGGATGCCGTGGTCCTCCAGCCAGTCCGCGAGCTCGTCCTCCCGGTCGGACGCCTCCAGCGGGGTCAGCACCGGTGCCTTGGCGACGCGTTCGGCCGTCCGCTCCTGGATCTCGATGAGGTCGGCGAGGGCCTCCCGGGAGTACGGGCCCCGCGCGATGTGCGCCAGCTTGTGCCGCATCTTGCCGACCCGCTCGCGCAGCGCCGCGGTGGCCCGTACGGCGGCCGCGGCCGGGTTGTTGAGCTCGTGGGTGAGCCCGGCGGACAGCGAGCCGAGCGCCAGCAGGCGCTCGCGCTGCCCGATGGCCCGCTGGGTGTTCTTGGAGCCGAAGAAGAGCCCCTCCAGCAGGTGCGCCGCCATCGGGAACCACTCCCGCATGACGTCCGCGAACGACTGCGCCGGCAGCACGAAGAACCGGGTCGGTTCGGTCACGTGCATCGAGTTCATGTACGCCTGCGGCACCCGGTCGCCCAGGTACGCCTGCATCGCCCCCGCGTACACGCCGCGCTGCGAGGTGCGGCTGACCTCCACGTCGTCGCCGCCGACCCGGCGGTACAGCACGACGGTGCCCTCGATCATCACGTAGAAGCAGGTGGCCGGGTCGCCCTCGACGTACACCGGCCCGGGGCCGAACCGCTCCACCCGCCCCTCGGAGCACAGCCGCCCGAGCTGCTCCGGCGACAGCTTCTCGAACAGGAACAGCGAGGAGATCTCGTGCGGGTCGCACGGCATGACCTGCGCGCTCATGACGGACTCCTCATGACGGACTCCTCACGACTGCTCCAAGTAGCGGTGGACGAGCATCACGGCCATGGCTCCCTCTCCCACCGCCGACGCGACCCGCTTCGCGGACTGGGCGCGCGCGTCGCCCGCCACGAAGACCCCGGGGACGCTGGTCTCCAAGTGGTAGGGCGGCCGGTCGAGTTCCCATCCTGCCGGCGGCCGCCCGTCCGGCGTGAGGTCCGGCCCGGCCAGGATGAACCCGTGCTCGTCGCGCAGCACGGTGTCCTCCAGCCAGTCCGTCAGCGGTGCCGCGCCGATGAAGACGAACATCCACTGGGCGTCGACGTCCTCGGCGGCACCGGACCCGGCGTCCCGCAGGGTCAGGGCCTCCAGGTGCTCCGCGCCGTGCGCCGCCGCCACGACGGTCCGCGGCCGCACCGTGATGTTCGGCGACTCCTCGATCTGCTGGATCAGGTAGTACGACATCGACGCCGTCAGGGACTCCCCGCGCACCAGCAACGTCACCGACTTCGCGCCCCGCGCCAGGTACACTGCCGCCTGCCCGGCCGAGTTGGCGCCCCCGACGACGTACACGTCCTGGCCCTCGCAGGACGACGCCTCGGTGAGCGAGGAACCGTAGTACACCCCGCGGCCGGTCAGGTCCTCGCAGCCCGGCGCCCCCAGCTGCCGGTAGGACACCCCGGTGGCCAGGATGACGCTGTGCGCGGCGACGGCCGAGCCGTCGGAGAAGCGTACGACCCGCGCCGGACCGTTGACCTCCAGGCCCGTGACCTCGCGCGCGGTGAGGATCTCGGCACCGAAGCGGCCGGCCTGGCGGCGGGCGCGGTCGGTGAGCTGCGCCCCGGAGACGCCGTCCGGGAAGCCGAGGTAGTTCTCGATGCGGGAGCTCTGGCCGGCCTGGCCGCCGGTGGCCGAGCGCTCGACCAGCACGGTCCGCAGCCCCTCGGAGGCGCCGTACACCGCGGCGCCGAGCCCGGCCGGGCCGCCGCCGATGACGACGAGGTCGTAGAACGCGGCGGCCGGGGTGGTCGCGAGCCCGACGCGCGCGGCCAGTTCGGGCGTCTCCGGCTCGATCAGCGCCGTGCCGTCCGGCGCGACCACCAGCGGCAGCCGGTGGCCGTCGGCGCCGGCCGCCGCCAGCAGCCGCTGCCCCTCGGGCTCGTCGGAGGAGTACCAGCGGTACGGCACCTGGTTGCGGGCCAGGAACTCGCGCACCCGCGAGGAAGGGGCCGACCAGCGGTGACCCACCACCTTGGTCGCGGGGACCGGCCGGTAGTCGCTGGTGCGCCAGGCCGTGAGGAGGTCGTCCAGGACCGGGTAGAGCTTCTCCTCGGGCGGGTCCCAGGGCTTGAGCAGGTAGTGGTCGAGGTCGACGACGTTGATCGCGTCGATGGCGGCGTTGGTGTCGGCGTACGCGGTCAGCAGCACGCGCCGCGCCCCCGGGTACACGCCCAGGGCCTGCTCGAGGAACTCGATGCCGTTCATCTGCGGCATGCGGTAGTCGGCGAGGATGACCGCCACCAGGTCGCCCCGCAGCTTCAGCTCGCGCAGCGCCTCCAGCGCGGACTCGCCCGACTCGGCCCGTACGATCCGGTACCCGCCGCCGTAGCGGCGCCGCAGGTCGCGGGCGATGGCGCGGGAGACCCCCGGGTCGTCGTCCACCGTCAGGATGACGGTCCGTGCCGCGTCGGTGGCCTGTGCCATGCTCCTCCGCCCTGGGCGCTGCGGACGGCCGGCCCGACGGGCTGCCCGTGCCGGCACCCGCCCATCGTATGTTCGATCCCGCGGGAGCGCCCCGGCACGCGCGGGCGGCCGGGGGGCCACGCCCGGCCGGTCGGGTCAGGCCGGTGCACCCCAGGCCGTCGTCAGACCGTCGAGCCAGGCGGGCGGCAGCTCGGCGGCGTCCCACTTCTCGCGCAGTGCCGCGGGCGCGACGGCGAGGCGTTCCAGCACGGCGACGCTGGTGGGGGAGTGGAGCAGGGAGTACCGGCCGTGGATCGCGGTGGGGCTGCCGGGCCCGTACCCCGCGTACAGCCGTTCCAGGTGGGCCCGGTGGTCGGAGGCGAACCGGGCCAGCCGGCCCGCGTATCCGGCCCGCTGCCGGGCGCCCAGCGTGCCGAGCACGGCGGTGAGCACCTGCTCGGAGACCTCGGGGTCGAGGTCGGACTCCGTGGTGAACGCGAGGTAGAGCGGCCGCACGGCCACCTTGGCCCGTTCCACCTCCATCCGGCTGACGTAGCGGCGCTCGTCCGGGGCGCCGCCCGCCGGCGCGCTGCCCACGACCCGGTGCAGCGTGCGTTCGGCGATCTCGCCGAGCCCGTCGGTGACGGCCCGGGCGCCGTCGAGCCAGCCGGCGGCGTAGAGCTCGCCCTTCCCCTCCGGGGCGGCCGTGGTGTCCTCGACGGTCTCCCGGTGCGCGACGGCGACCGCGCCGGCCTCGACGAGTCCGATCAGCTCCTCCGCGTCGGCGGGGCGGACCCCGGCGCGCTCGAGTAGCTGGACGAGCGTCGTCTTCGCGTTGAGGACGCTCACCGCGTCCAACTGCTGCGGGCCTTCGCCGGCCGCGTTCATGGGGTCCTCCTCGTTCGTAGGCGCGCCGAGGCGAGCCTACGCAGCCCGGACGGCGCGTCCACGCCCGTGGGGTGTCCATCCGGGACCGGTTCGGGGAAAGTACCCCGCGAGGACCCCGCTAAGGGGTGTCCGGCGGGGCCGTTCCCGGGGCCGGTGGTCCGTGGGCGGCGCCGGTCGCAATGGTGTGGGAGCCCGCTGCGGCGGCCGCGGCGTAGTCGGCCGCCGAGGGCGGGCCGGACGGCCGGATCCGCCCGACCAGCAGGGCCAGGGCGATGCCGAAGGCGCAGAACAGCGCGAGCCCGACGGCCGCCCGCGAGAACCCGCTCGCCAGTGCTTCCGCCGCGGCCGCGCCGGCGGCCTGCCGCTTCGTGGCGGCCGCGTTGAAGACGGCGGCGGTGACGGCGGTCAGCACCGCCGCGCCGACGTAGCGGCCCATGTTGGAGATGCCGGAGGCCGCACCCACCTCGTCCTCCGTGACGCAGGAGGTGGCGACCGACGAGGACGGGCCGTTCGCCAGTCCCAGCCCGACCGCGACGACGACCAGCGGGCCGACGAACGCCGCGTACTCCCAGGACGCGCGGACGAGGGCGAGCACCACGAACGCGGCGGTCGCGATCACGAAACCGCCCGCGATCACGTTCCGGGCCCCGACCTTGTGCACGACCGGCGTGATCAGGGGTGCGGTCACGACGATGCCCGCCGCCGCGGGCAGCGTGGCCACGCCCGCCTCCAGCGGGGTCATGCCCAGGCCCTCGGGGTTCTGGAAGTACAGGCTGCACACGTACATGAGCGCGTTGATGCAGCCGGCCACCACCAGGATCGCGACGGAGGCACCGACCAGGAACGGGTTGCGCAGCAGGGCCAGGTCGATGAGCGGTGCCCGCACGCGCTTCTCGACCAACACGAACCCGACCACCGCGACCACCGAGATCCCGAAGCACACCAGGGTGGGGGCGCTGAGCCAGCCCCAGTCCGCGCCCTCCGTCACCGCGAACACGAAGGGCACGAGCACGGCGGCGACCAGCGCCGTCCCGGCGAGGTCGACGGAGCGCGGCCGCGACGGATCGCGCGACTCGCGGACCGTGCGGAGGGTCAGCGGTACGCAGCCGGCGGCGATCCCCGCGTCGATCCAGAACAGCCCCTGCCAGCCGGTCACGTCGACGAGCACGCCACCGAGCAGCGGTCCGGTCGCCGCCCCGGCGGCCGAGGCCGCGCCCCAGAGCGACACCGAGCGCATCTGCGCGGCCCCGGAGACCCCCGCCGACAGCAGGCTGAGCCCGCACGCCAGGATCGTCGAACCGGCCGCTCCCTGGATCGCCCGGCCGCCGATCACCAGTCCCGCGCCGTCCGCCAGCGCGATCAGCACGCAGGAGACCACGAACAGCAGCAGCCCGCCGATGAAGACGCGGCGCCGCCCGAAGATGTCGCCGAGCGCGCCGGAGGTGACGATGACGGCCGCACCGACCAGCGAGTAGCCGGTCACCGCCCACTGCAGGGTGGCCAGGGAGGCGCCGGTGTCCTGGCTGATGGCGGGGAGCAGGATGCTGACCGCGGAGGTGTTCGCGTTCACCACGAAGGCGGAGACGCAGGTGGCCGCGAGCACGCCGCCCGCGGCCCGGGCCGGGGCGGCTGCGGCGTCGGCTCCGGTTCCCATGTCCACACCACCCTCCCGAGCCCGTCCGCGGCGTCGCGCGTCCACGCCCCGCGCGTCGAAACCCTCGGCCGCCATCGTCGCGAGCGACGGGCCGCCCCGCCCAGTCGGGCTGGTCCGTCCGTGGTCACGGGCACGTTCACGGGCGGCCGACGCCCCGCCGCGACCTCCGCCGACATCCCCGGGGGGAGCGCCCGGCGGGGTTACGGTCGGCGGATGGATGGTGATCGCCGGAGCTGGCCGCGGTGCCTGCTCGCGGGGGCGGTGTTCGTCGTGTGCATGGCCGGCACCACGCTCCCGACGCCGCTCTACCCGCTCTACGAGCAGAAGTTCGGCTTCGCCGAGCTGACCGTGACGCTGGTGTACGCGGTGTACGCCTTCGGCGTCATGGGCGTCCTGCTGCTGGCCGGCAACGTCTCGGACGCCGTCGGCCGCCGGCCGACCCTGCTCTGGGGCCTCGGCTTCGCGGCCGCGAGCGCCGTCTGCTTCCTGAGCGCCGACGCGGTGGGCTGGCTCTACGCGGGCCGGCTGCTGTCGGGGCTGTCGGCCGGCCTGTTCACGGGGGCGGCCACGGCGTACGTCATGGAGCTCGCCCCACCGGGCGGCAGGACGCGGGCGACGTTCGTGGCGACGGCCGCCAACATGGGCGGTCTGGGCTGCGGCCCGCTGCTGGCGGGCCTGCTGGCGGAGTACGCCGCCGAACCGCTGGTGCTCCCCTTCGCGGTCCACCTCGCCCTGGTGGCCGTCTCGGCCCTCGTCCTGGTGCGCCTTCCGGAGACCGTGGCGGACCGGCGGCCGCTGGCCACCGTACGCCCGGAGGGCCTCGCCCTCCCCCCGCAGGTCAGGGTGGTGTTCCCGCCGGCGGCGATCGCGTCCTTCGCAGGCTTCGCCCTGTTCGGCGTGTTCGCCTCGGTCAGCCCCGCCTTCCTGGCCCGCTACCTGGGCGTGGACAACCACGCCGTGAGCGGCCTGGTGGTGGCCCTGGCCTTCTTCGCCTCGACGGCCGGCCAACTGGCCGTCGACCGCGTCGGCGTGGCGCGCTCGCTGCCCGTGGGCTGCGTCGTCCTCTTCGCCGGCCTGCTCCTCCTGGCGGCGGCCCTCTACACGGACCTCCTCGCCCTCGTCGTCCTCTCCGCGCTCGTCGGCGGGGTCGGCCAGGGCCTCACCTTCCGCGCCGCCCTGGCCGCGGTGGCGGCGGCCGCGCCGGCGGACCGGCGGGCCGCGGTGATCTCGACCCTGTTCGTCGTCGCGTACACGGGCATCTCGGTCCCGGTGATCGGCGTGGGCCTGCTGGCCGACGTCCTCGACCTCGAGGGCGCGGGCCTGGTCTTCATCGGCTGCATGCTGCTGCTCGTCGCCGGGGCCGGCGCCTACCTGCTGCGGCGGCCGGTGGCGACGGGGCGGACCTCCGAGGAGCGCACCTGACGGAGCGCGCCGGGGGCCAGGCGGGGCGGACGGCTCGCGCCGCACGAACGCCTGCGGGGGCCGGCGCGGTGCACCGGCCCCCGCGTCGTCAGGCGACCGGGATCACCGTCACGGTGCCGTGGCCAGGTCGAAGTGGTTCTTGACCTGGGCGGCGGAGAGCGCCGTCGGGTAGACGGCGGTCTCGTCGATCTGGCCGGCGAACGCGTCGCTGAAGGGACGGCCGGGCCAGCCGGCGAGGTTGTCGCCGCCGACGTGCCAGTAGCCCGTGTAGTCCGCGTGGCCGGGGACGTTGAGCGTGCCCTTGCTCTGGCCGTCGACGTACAGCGCCATGCCGGCCGGGCCCTGGGTCGCGACGACGTGGTGCCACCGGTTGTCGTTGTACGCCTCCCACCAGGGGCTGGCGAGGGTGTACGTGGAGCCGGAGTACACGCCGAACACCAGGCGACCGTCGTTGGTCATGTAGAGGTGGTTGTCGTACTGGTTGCTGAGCTGCGTGGTGTGGCTGCCGAACCCGATCAGCTTGCCGCCGCGCGTGGTGCCGGTCCGGAACCACGTCTCGATGGTGTACGCGCTGCCCGCCCGCTGGCGGTGGTCGCTGTAGACCTGCTGGGTCGTGCCGTTGAAGCCCATGGCCGTGCTGGGGCCCGTGACGGCCCCGGGCGCCTGGCGCAGGGACGGCGCGCCCACCTGGAGGCCGCTGGTGTTGCCGCCGTTCGAGGAGTCGGCCACGTACGGGCTGACGGTGTCGTCGTAGCGCCAGTACAGCCGGGCGCCGTCCGCACGGACCTGGTTGGGGTAGGCCTGTGCGGCGGCCGGGACCGTCACGGACGCGGTGGCCGACTTGGCGCTCGTGTTGCCCGCGCCGTCGGTGGCCGTGACCCGGTAGGTGTACGTCTGGCCGGCCGAGACCGCGGTGTCGGTCCAGGAGGCCTGCCGACGCTCGAACTCGAGGGAGTCGGCGGTCATCGTGTGGACGGGCGTGGCCGCACCGTTGCGGTAGATCCGGTAGGTCAGCCGGCTGTCGTCGGCGTCGAAACTGGTGCGCCAGCGGACCTGGACCTCGCCGGGCCTGATGCTGCCGGCGCTGGCGACCGGGGTGGTCGGCGCACCGACGTCGCCGGTGGACGCGAAGCGGGTCAGGCCCTGCTGGGGCTTGGTGTTGACGGTGGTGAACTCACCGCCGACCCACAGGTACTTCGTGTCGCCCTTGGCCGCGACCGTCATGACGCGCGGGCCGACGCCCTCGCCGATGCCGCCGTTGACGGCGGGGAACCAGCCGAGCTTGCCCGGGCCGGGGACGAACCCGTCCACCGGGGCGGGCACGGTGCCCTTGTGGTGGGTGGGCTGCGCCATCAGGTAGCGGCGCTTGCCGTCGTCCGGGAACTCGCCTTCGGTGGCGCAGTTGTGCGCGTGGGACGCGATGTAGAGCGCGCCGCCGTACGGCAGCACGTTCTGGGTCGCGCCGAGGCAGCGGTCGCGCCACTGCTCGTTGAAGTCGCTCAGGTCGAACGCGGTGCGCCCGTCGAACACACCGCCGGCGTTGCCCTGGTTGCCCGTGTAGAAGCTCGTCGCGTCGGTCGCGATGTCCATGACGACCGAGAGGCGGTGGAACGTGTTGTACGTCTTGCGCACCGCGCCGGACACCGCGTCCGCGACCGCGAGGGCGTGGCTGTTCGAGCCGTTGACGGTGAAGAAGTCGCCGCCGAGCAGCACGTTCTTGCCGTCGGGGGTGAGCTCGATGGCCCGGCCCGCCTCGTCGGCGTTGGCCGTGAAGGACCGCAGCGCCCCGGTGGTGGCGCTGACCGCGGCGAACTTGCGGCGGGTCTGGCCCTGGACGGTGGCGAAGTCGCCGGCGGCGTACAGCGTCGTGTCGGAGACGGCGAGCGCGCGCACGGTGGCCGAGAAGCCCGGGTGGAAGGAGGCCTTCGGCGCGCAGGTGGCGATGTCGATCGCGGCGACGTTGGAGACCTTGACGCCGTTGACGGCGCCGAACCGGCCACCGGCGTAGAGGGTCTTCTTGTCCTTCGACACGACGAGGGCGCGCACGGTCGCGGTGCTGCTGGTCGTCGTGAAGGAGAGCCGGCACGAGGTGGGCGCGCCCGTCGCGGCGTCGAGCGCGGCGAAGTTCACGACCTGGCGGGCGGTGCCGGCGGTGCCCGCCGGCGGGCGCAGCTCGGAGAACGTACCGCCGGTGAACACGGTCCCGTTCACCTGGGTCATCGCCCAGACGATGCCGTTGGTCTGCCAGGTGGGCAGGTTGTCGGCGGTGAACGACACCGGCGGCGTGACGGCCGAGGCCTGCTGCGGCGCCAGCACGCCCAGCCCGGCGCCGGCCCCCGCCAGCGAGAGGACGAGGGCCGCGGTCAGCCCTCTGGATCTGCGCCGGGGACGCCCCGGGCCGTCGCCCGGCCTGCGTCGCTGCTCGCGCTCACTGTGTCTTTCGGTCATGAGTGCCTCAGGGATCCTGCGTGGAGGGTGCGGGTTGGCGAAAGCGTGCCAGAGGGGAGCCACGGAGAATTCGGGCAAACGGGCATTCATGTCGAGATGCCTTACCGTTACCTTCCGATTACACCTGACGGCTCATCAAATCTCTTTGCGTGCAACCCAGTTGAGCGGTCGACTGGAGCGTGACCGTCGTCCACCTCCCGGACCTGTTACCGAATCGAGACAAACCCTGCAGCGCTCGGCGGATATTGACGGAAATTCAGTCAGGGGCTCACCTTTTACGGAAAGAAATCTCCCTGTCGCGGGCTGTGAGCTGCCGGTTCGCCGCGGTCGCGGTCACCGGAACGGCGGCGCCGCGCCCCCAAAGTGCGTGCCCCGCCCACGCTTTCACTAAAGTGGCGCACGACCGGTGCACGACGCCGTGTCCCAGGCCGCTCCCTACCCGAAGGAGTCCCGTGTCCCAGCATTTCGACGTCGTCGTTCTCGGAGCCGGACCGGGCGGTTACGTCGCCGCCATCCGCGCCGCCCAGCTGGGCATGCAGGTCGCGGTCGTCGAGGAGAAGTACTGGGGCGGTGTCTGCCTGAACGTCGGCTGCATCCCGACCAAGGCGCTCCTGCGCAACGCCGAGCTCGCACACATCTTCCAGCACGAGGCCAAGGCCTTCGGCATCACCGTCGACGGCACCGTCTCCTTCGACTACGGCGAGGCCTTCCGGCGCAGCCGCACGGTCGCGGACGGCCGCGTCAAGGGCGTCCACTACCTGATGAAGAAGAACGGGATCACCGAGTTCGACGGCCGCGGCACCTTCCTCGACGCGCACGCCCTCCGGGTGGACGGGGCCGACGGCACGGTGCGGACCGTCGGCTTCGACCACTGCATCATCGCCACCGGGGCCACCCCGCGCCTGCTGCCCGGCACCGCCCTCAGCGAGCGCGTCGTGACGTACGAGGAGCAGATCCTCGCCGAGGACGTGCCGGGCTCGATCGTCATCGCCGGAGCCGGCGCGATCGGCATCGAGTTCGCCTACGTGCTGAACAGCTACGGCGTGAAGGTCACCGTCGTCGAGTTCCTCGACCGCATCGCCCCGCTCGAGGACGAGGACGTCTCCAAGGAACTGGCCAAGCAGTACCGCAAGCTCGGCATCGACGTGCTCACCTCCACCCGCGTCGAGTCGATCGACGACTCCGGGCCGCAGGTGCGGGTCACCGTCACCGGCAAGGACGGCGCGCAGCGCGTCCTGGAGGCGGACAAGGTCCTGCAGGCCATCGGCTTCGCGCCGAACGTCACCGGCTACGGCCTGGAGAACACCGGCGTCGCCGTCACCGAGCGCGGTGCCATCGACGTGGACGGCCGCTGCCGCACCTCGGTGCCGCACATCCACGCCATCGGCGACGTGACCGCGAAGCTGATGCTCGCGCACACGGCCGAGGCCATGGGGATCGTCGCCGCGGAGACCATCGCGGACGCGGAGACGATGGAGCTCGACTACCCGATGATCCCGCGGGCCACGTACTGCCGCCCGCAGATCGCGAGCTTCGGCTGGACCGAGAAGCAGGCCCGCGAGAAGGGCTACGACGTCAAGGTCGCGAAGTTCCCGTTCACCGCGAACGGCAAGGCGCACGGCCTGGGCGACTCCGTCGGCTTCGTGAAGATCATCGCCGACGGCACGCACGGGGAGATCATCGGAGCCCACCTGATCGGCCCGGACGTCACCGAGCTGCTGCCCGAGCTGACCCTGGCCCAGCAGTGGGACCTCACGGTCACCGAGGTGGCGCGCAACGTCCACGCGCATCCGACGCTGGGCGAGGCCGTGAAGGAAGCGGTCCACGGGCTCGCCGGCCACATGATCAACTTCTGAGGTCCGGCGGCCCGCCCGGGCGGCTCAGGCGGGCCGCCCCGAGTCGATGACGTGTTCCGCGAGTTCGCGGGACGCGGCGGCGGGGCGGCGGTCCGGGCGGGTGGCGCCGGCGGCGAGGAGGCCGTCGACGAGGATGAGCAGCTGGTCGGCGGCGAACTCCGGCCGGGCGTGCCCGAGGGCGGTGAACTCGTCCGCGAACAGGCCGTGCAGGGCGCGCCGGTAGGCCCGGGTGACCTCGTGTCCGGGGTGGTCCGGGTCCGTCAGTGCGAGGTCGGCGGCGAGGTAGCGGCAGCCGTGGAAGTCGGGGTCGGCGGCGATGCGGCCGAGCCGGTCGACCACCGCGAGGAGCCGGGCCCGCGGGTCGTCGCCGGCCGCCGCCATCGTCGCGCGGTAGCGGGCCTCGTCCTCGGCGGTGCTGCGGCGCAGCACTTCGGCGATGAGCCCGTCCTTGCCGCCGAAGTGCTCGTACAGCGAACGCCGGGCGACGCCGGCGGCCTTGAGCAGGGCGTCCACGCCGACACCGACGCCCTGCGCGTAGGTCAGCTCCTGGGCGGCGAGCAGCAGGCGTTCCCGGGGGCCCGGCTTGGCGGAAGTCGTCATGACCCGATTGTGCCCGCCCTTGACGGAGTAGATCAACCGGTCTATCTATAGAAGTAGACCGAACGTTCTATCTATTTCATGTGCGTCGTCGAGGAGGACTGACCCATGTCCGTTCGCACCACCGTCGAGGTCATCGAGCGCTTCAACCGCGCGTTCGTCCGTCGCGAGGCCGATCTCCTGGCCGACCTGGTCGCCGAGGACTGCGTCATGGAGAGCGTCCAGCCCGCGCCCACCGGGGAGCGGGTCGTCGGGCGCGCGGCCTGCACGGCGTGGTGGGCGGCGCTCATCGAGGACCGCGGCGGGCAGTTCACGCCGCAGGAGGTCATCGTGGCCGGCGACCGCGCGACCATACTGTGGCACTACCGGTTCGGCGACGGCCCCACCGACTGGGTCGCCGGCGTCAACGTCATGCGCGTGGCCGACGGCCGCATCGTCGAGGCCCTCGGCTTCAGCAAGACCGCGGGCGAGGTCCCCCTGGCCTCCGGGTCCGACGCCGCATGAGCGCCCCCACCCCCACCCCGAGAAGGGACGGCACGCGCATGCGGAGCTACCACCTGTCGCACACCGGCGCCGGCCCGGCCGGCCTCACCGTCCGCGAGCACGCCACCCCGGTGCCCGGCCCGGGCCAGGCCCTGGTGGCCGTGCGCGCGACGTCCCTGAGCTTCCGCGAACTCATGGTCCTCGACGGGACCTACGTCCTGCCCGTCAAGCCCGACGTGGTCCCCGTCTCGGACGGCGCCGGTGAGGTGCTCGCGGTCGGCCCGGGCGTACGCACGACCCGCGCGGGCGACCGCGTCGCCGCCACGCTCTTCCCGTCCTGGCAGGACGGACCGTTCGCCGTCGAGCACCTCCCGCAGCGGGGCGGCTCGCTGGACGGCATGCTCACCGAACTCGCCCTGGTCGACGCCGACTCGCTCGTCACCGTCCCCGCCCACCTGACGTACGAGGAGGCCGCGACCCTGCCCTGCACGGCGGTGACCGCCTGGAACGCCCTCACCGGCGA
This sequence comes from Streptomyces sp. NPDC093225, assembly GCF_044753805.1. Classification (NCBI taxonomy): domain Bacteria; kingdom Bacillati; phylum Actinomycetota; class Actinomycetes; order Kitasatosporales; family Streptomycetaceae; genus Streptomyces; species Streptomyces sp. NPDC093225. The sequence goes on along the minus strand of NZ_JBIVNX010000021.1, from coordinate 14,724 downwards.
CGGGTCCGGCGTCCGCCCGGGCGACACCGTCGTCGTGCAGGGCTCGGGAGGCGTGTCCCTCTTCGCCCTCCAACTCGCCAAGGCCCTCGGCGCCCGGGTGATCGCCACCACCAGCAGCCCCGCCAAGGCGGCCCGCCTGCGCGCACTCGGCGCCGACCACGTCGTCGACTACACGGCCGCGCCCGACTGGGCCGCCGAGGTCCGCACCCTCACCGCGGGCCGTGGCGCCGACCGCATCATCGACGTCGCCGGACTCCTCCACGAGTCCGTCCGCGCCGTCGCCCTGGCCGGCACCGTCGCCTGCGTCGGCTTCGTCGGCGCCTCCGCCGCCCCGCTCGACCCCCGCGCCGTCTTCGCCGCCGGCGCGACCATCCGCAGCGTCGCCGTCGGCAGCCGTGCCCAGTTCACCGAGATGAACGCGGTCATCGAGGCCCACGGCATCCGCCCCCTCATCGACCGCGTGTTCCCCTTCGAGGAGGCAGTCGACGCCTACCGCCACTACGCCACCGGCAAGGCCTTCGGAAAGGTGGTGATCCGCCACGGCGGGCACGCGTGACGCCGGCCGTCGTCAGAAGGTCCCCTGACGGGCCATGGCCTCCAACGTCCGGCCCAGGGCGCCCACCAGGGCCGCCTTCGTGCGGCGGGCCTGCGGGGTGTCCACGTGGACGGAGTTCAGGTGGATGCCCTCGTGGGTGCGGTGCAGCCACAGGAACATGCCGTTGGTGGCGGGGATCGAGGTGTACGCGCCGGCCTGCCGATCGGCGTGCCGCGCCGCGCCGGGGACGTCCCTGAGGTCCATGTACGAGACGAAGTTGACCGCGTGGGGCCAGGGCCGGGCGTAGTACTCGGGAGCGAGCAGCCGCAGCACGACGACGAACGGGATCCGACCGCCCCGGACCATCCGCGTGGACGCGTCCCGGGCGGCACCCACGGTCTGCGCGAGGTCCGCGCCCGCCGCCACCGGGAACTCGACCGGGAGCAGGTTCACGAACCACCCCGTGCTGCGCGCGTGCCGCCCGCGACCGCGCGTACCGACGGGCACCAGGGCCCGGTACACGTCGGGACCGCCCGCCTTCCTGAGACTGACGCCGACGGCGGCGAGGGCCCCGGTCGCCACGCCCGCGCCGACCGACCGGCAGCGCGCCTCCAGGGCTGCCGCGCCGGAGCGGTCCAGCAGGGCGTCGGTCGCGTTCACCGCGCGGCAGCCGGCGCCCGGCTCGATGCCGAGGTCCAGCGGGAACCTCGGGAACGGGCCCCCGTTGCGGGCCATGAAGCCCTTCCAGTGGTCGAGCCTGCCGTCCTCGGGGCCCACCGCGGCCGTCCGGCGCCGCTCCGCGCGGGCGTGCTCGACGAACCCTCCCACGGCCGGGAGGTCCGGCTCCCGGCCGCACGAGAAGGCCTCGTAGGCGGTGGCGACGTCGTCCAGGACCACCGTCATCGACGTCCCGTCCGTCACCAGGTGGTCGCAGGCGAAGTGGACCGTGGTGGACTCCTTCCGGATCATCGCGCCCATGACGAACCAGGGCCCGCGCCGGGTGTCCGTGGTGCTCAGGAACCGCTCCACCCGGGCGCGGGCCCCGGCGGGCGAGGTCACGGCTCCCCGGTCGATCGCGTCGAGTTTGACGTCCTCCGGCGCCGCGACGTCGACGACGACGCCACCGTCGGACGCGGAGCGGAACGCGCAGCGCAGCGCCTCGTGGCGCCGTACGCAGTGGAGCAGGGCGGCTTCGAGCGCCGGGCGGTCGAGCCGGCCGACGATCTCGAAGGTGACGGCGAAGGAATCCGTACGGCCCCCCTCTCCGGCTCCCTCCCCGGTCCCGGTCCCGTCCCCGGTCCCGTCGTCGCCCGCCGCGGGCGCGGATGCGGCGAAGTGGTACTCCTGGTTGTAGGAGGGCAGCGGCCGGTCCGGTTCCGGGGCGGCTCCGGCGCGCGTCACGGCCCGTACCCGCCATTCGACGGCGTGCCCGGGGGCGATGACCAGCTCGGACGCGGGGAGTTGGCGCATCAGGACCGGCCGGTGCGGGCGACGTCGTCCAGGGTCCGCACGAGGGTGCCGACGAGGGCGGCCTTGGTGCGGTGGGCCTGCGGGGTGTCCACGAAGACGGAGTTCAGGTGGAGCCCGGCGTGGTTGCGGTGGAACCAGAAGAAGATGCCGTTGCTGTGCGAGGTGGAGACGTACTTGCGCGCGCGGCGCGCCACGTGGCTGTGCGCCCCGGGGGTCCTGCGGAAGTCCAGGTAGGAGAAGAAGCTGACGGCGAACGGCCAGACCTGCGGCCCGTTCTGATCGCGGGTCAGCAGCTCGAAGACGCGGACGAACGGAGCGTCGACGTACGCGCGCATCGCGTCCAGGGCGCCCTGCGCACCGGCCATGACGTCCGCGAAGCCCATGCCGTCGGCCACCGGGAACTCGACGGGGAGCGTGTTGACGAACCAGCCCATGCCGTGTTCCCCGGGGCCCCGGCCGCGCGTGTTGACCGGCACGAGGGCCCGGTACACCTCAGGCCCCCCTTCCCGGCGCAGGCTGACGCCGAGGGCGGCCAGGACGGCGGCGGAGGTCCGGCCGCCCGTCGCACGGCAGCGGGCCTCCAACGCGTCGAGCCGGCCGGCGGGCAGCAGCGTGTCCGTCCGGTTCACGGCGCGGTGCGCCACTCCCGGCTCGATCCCGAGGTCCAGGGGGAAACGCGGGAAGAGCTGGCCGTCGTTGCGCGCGACGAACCCCTTCCAGTGGTCCAGCAGCGCGTCCTCGGGGCCCATCGCCGCGCCGCGCTTCCGCTCGGCGCCGGCGTGGTCGAGGAAGCTCTCCGCCTCGGGGAGGACCGGCTCGCGGCCCTGGGCGTAGGCCTCGTAGGCCGCGGCGACGTCGTGGACGGCCACGGGCGTCGACACCCCGTCGGTCAGCAGGTGGTCGCAGGCGAAGTAGACGGTGGTGGACTCCTCCCGGACCATCGCGCCCATGACGATCCACGGACCGCGCAGCGTGTCGGTGCCCTGGAGGAAGCGCTGCACGTAGGCGTGGGCCTCGGCCGGGGAGTCGAACCGCCCGGCGTCGACGCGCTCGAGCTTCACGTCCTGCGGCGGTACGACCTCCAGCACCGGCTCGTCGGTGCCCTCCTCGAAACCCCTGAACTCGCACCGCAACACCTCGTGGCGCCGGACGAGATGGAGCAGGGCGGCCTCCAGCGCCCCGGGGTCGACGCTCCCGCGGATCTCGAAGGAGCCGCCGATGTACGAGGCGTAGCCGATGTCCAGGGCGCGCAGGCTGCGCGCGACCGAGAGGTGGTCCTTCTGGTTGTAGGAGGCGAGGGGCGCCGGATCGGAGTCCCCCGAGTCGACGTGCCCGGCGGTTCCGGCAGCGGACACCGTCCATTCCACGGCGTGTCCGGGTGCCATCTCCATGTCCTCGACGGGCAGCTGCAGCACGGGGGCCTTCCTGGTAGGTCGTCGTCACATCGCCCGTAAAACGAGCCGGACACCGCAGGGTGACGGCCGGGTACACGAAGTGGGCGTCGTCCGAACAGGACAACGCCCACTGCGCACACCGCACTTCACGGTTCCGGAACCGATCGCCTGAACGAATCGAGGCCGTCGAATCCCTTACCGCGCTCAGGACTTCGGCACGGTGTTGACGTAGTCGGTGCCGGCGTCGTAGAAACCGTCCACCGTTTTCTCGACGTCGGCCAGGGAAACGGCCTCGTCGGCCTTGTAGTAGAACCAGTTGACCTTCATGTCCCAGGTGCGCGGACCGCCGGTGAAAGGAAGGTCGATGAACCAGTTGCTGAAGTGGATGTCCATCTTCTCGCGCGGAACGTATTTGCCGGAGCTGGTGAACAGGTCCTTGCCGTCCAGGGAATAGGTGACCTTTCCGTCCATGGCCGTGATCATCATGGTGTGCCAGCCCGCGAGGTCGCGCCTGAGCGCGTGCGTGACCCGGTCCGGGGGATCGGCCCGGTACCAGCTCGTGGTGTCGAGCTGGGGGCCCACCGAACCCCAGCCGCCGTTCGGCATGTACTCGTAGTCGAGTTCGCTGTAGTCCGTCGAGGCGTCCGAGGCGGAGATCGGGTAGAAGGTCTGGACGACGTGGTCGCCGTTGCGACCGCTCGTCGGCTCGCCGCTGAGGTGGACCCGGGCGGCGAAGGTCCCCGTGAACAGGGGGGTGCCGGTGCTCTGCACCTCGACCTGCCTGGTGCCCGACCCGGTGCCGTCGGTGGAGGCCTGCAGCCGCAGGACCCGGCCGCCCCGGGCGCTCGTGTCGGAGGGGAAGTCGGCGCCGGTGGACCAGGTGTCCTTGATCCCGGGGCCGCCCCCGCCGGTGCGGACCTCCCAGCCGTGGGCGGCCAGTGCGGGGTCGTCGGGCCCGTCGTACCGGAAGGTGTCGAACAGGGTTCCGGGCGGTCCGGACGGGGTCGGCGGGGCGGTGGGTGCGGGCGCGGCGCCGTCGTCCACGGGGCCGCCGGAACACGCGGCCAGTACGCACAGAAAGGCGGGCAGTGTGAGCGCGGTCCACGCGCGGCGACGAGAGGTGCGGCGGGGGTGGCTCACACGGGCTCCTTGATGGGTGAAAGGCGGTACCTGAACACGCCCTTTTACACGAGGACCAATGGCTGATCACACGAGGGGGTCATCCTAAAGTCCCACGCCCGGCGGCCGTATCCGCACGCTTACCGATCGGTATTGCCAATTGTCATTTCGATCCGATTACGGCAACTGAGCAGATCGCGTCAAATCCAGACATCGGCCCCAAGCCGATGAAGCCCGGTGCACTAGCGTTCGCCCTGCGATTCCGTGGTCTACGTACCCTGCACTGAAAGGCCTCGCAAGGTGCGCCCAGTCATTCCCTCCTTCGAACGCGGACCGGCCTTTCAGGCGCAGCCTGAAAGGTCCGATCCGAGCTTTGCGGGGCCTGCTCCCGCGCCGGTCTTCGTCGACCAGTCGGGTCTGCGCGGCCGTCTGCTGCGGGGCTTCGGCTGGCCGGTCTCCGTGGTCGGCGCGATCCTGGCGGTCGCCATGGGCAGCAGCCTGGTCGGTGTGCAGGCGGACGCCCCCGCGATGGGCGTGCCCCCGCAGCCCTCGACGTCGCCCGCCCCGTAGCCCCGTAGCCCCCGTAGCCCCGTAGCGCCGCCGCCGGCGCCCACCCCGTCGTCAGCGCCGTCCTCGTCGTTCCGACCCTGGACGCCCCCGAGGTGCGGTCGGCGCCCCCGCCCGCACCACCCGTCTCCAGGAGCGTCATTGTCCCGCCACCAGCGCCGCCGGCAGTCCCTGCTGAGGCCGCGCCGACTGGCCGCGCCACCGCTGCGCTTCTTCATGCCGCTGTCCCTGCTCGCCTGCCTGCTCGCGCTCCTCGTCCTGCGCGGCCTCGCCAACAACGAGGCGTTCCACGACTCCCGCATCGCCATCTCGGTCGACAAGACGACCGTGCCGCACCACCTCCTCAAGGGCGGTCCGGTCATCGACGCGCGCGGCACCAAGAACGAGCAGCCCGTGAGCTACCGCATCCCCGACCGCACCGCGGTCCTGAGCTTCGACGACGGCCCCTCGCCGAAGTGGACCCCGAAGATCCTGGAACTGCTCAAGGCCCGCGGCATCCGCGCGGACTTCTTCGTGACCGGCGCCATGACCACGCGCAACCCGGAGCTGATCAAGCAGATCGTGGCGGACGGCCACGAACTCGGCGTGCACACCTTCACCCACCCCGACCTGGTGTACCAGTCCCACGCCCGGATCAGCTGGGAGCTGGCCCAGACGCAGCTGGCGCTCGCCGGCGTCGCGGGCGTCCACAGCGCGCTGTTCCGCCCGCCGTACTCCTCCGACGCCTCGGCGCTCGACGACTGGAACTATCCGGTGATCAAGTACGTGGGCGCGCGCGGCTACCTCACCGCGTTCATCGACCGCGACACCGACGACTGGAAGCGTCCGGGCGTCGAGAAGATCGTCAAGGCGGCGATGCCCCGCAAGCCGGGCGCGGGCGCGCTGATCCTGCTGCACGACGCGGGCGGCGACCGTACCCAGACCATCACCGCGCTCGGGCAGATCATCGACCGGCTGCACGCCCAGGGCTACCGCTTCACCACCATCTCCGAGGCACTCGGCGCCTCCAGCGCCACCGTGCCGGTGCACGGGTACCGGCTGTGGGCGGGCAAGGGATTCATCTGGGCCACCCAGTTCGCCGTGCGCACCCTGCCGGTCCTCGTCGGGCTGCTGGCCGTCGTCGGCTTCCTCAACTTCGGCCGGTTCGCGCTGATGCTCGTCCTCGCACCGGTCCACGCCCGCCGCGCCAAGCGGCGGGACGCCTGGGGAGCGCCCGTCACCGGACCCGTCACCGTCCTGGTCCCGGCCTACAACGAGCGCGAGTGCATAGCCAACACCCTCCACTCCCTGGCCGCCAGCGACCATCCGATCGAGGTCATCGTCATCGACGACGGCTCCACGGACGGCACCGCCGACATCGTCGAGGAGATGGCCCTGCCGTTCGTCCGGCTGATCCGCAAGGTCAACGGCGGCAAGTCCAGCGCGCTCAACACCGGCATCGCGGCCGCCTCGCACGACATCATCGTGATGATGGACGGCGACACCGTCTTCGAGCCGTCCACCGTGCACGAGCTGGTCCAGCCCTTCGGCGACCCGGCGATCGGCGCGGTCGCGGGCAACGCCAAGGTCGGCAACCGCGAGAGCCTGATCGGTGCCTGGCAGCACATCGAGTACGTCCTCGGCCACAACCTGGACCGCCGGATGTACGACATGCTGGGCGTCATCCCGACCATCCCCGGCGCGGTCGGCGCCTTCCGCAAGGAGGCCCTCCAGCAGGTCGGCGGCATGAGCGACGACACCCTCGCCGAGGACACCGACATCACCATCGCGGTGCTGTGCGACGGCTGGCGGATCGTGTACGCCGAGCACGCCCGCGCCTGGACCGAGGCCCCCGCCAGCCTCCAGCAGCTCTGGTCCCAGCGGTACCGCTGGAGCTACGGCAGCATGCAGGCGATGTGGAAGCACCGCGGCGCGGTCACCTCCCGCGGCCCCGCCGGGCGCTTCGGCCGGCTCGGGCTGCCCCTCGTGGTCCTGTTCGGCGTGGTCGCCCCGCTGCTGGCGCCGCTGGTCGACCTGTTCCTGCTGTACGGCGTGCTGTTCGGGGACGCCCCGCTCACCCTCACCAGCTGGGGCGGCTTCATCCTGCTCCAGGCCGCCCTGTCCTGGTACGCCTTCCGGCTCGACCGCGAGAAGCCCTGGCACCTGATCAGCCTGCCGATCCAGCAGCTGGTCTACCGACAGCTGATGTACGTCGTCCTGCTGCAGTCCGCGATCACGGCGATGACCGGTGGCCGACTGCGCTGGCAGAAGCTCCGGCGCACCGGCGAGGTCGCTGCACCGGTGGAGGCCTGACCGTGACCTCGTCCACTGACTTCTGGCGCTCCCGGGACACCCTCCAGCTGAGGGTCCCCGCCGGGCTGCGATCCGATCCGCGCGCCCTGCCGGAGCCCGAGCCCGAGCCGGTGCCGGAGCCGGAGACGGCGCCGGAAGGGGAGGCCCCGTCGCGGCGCAAGACCGGCCGGGACCGCTACCTCGACCTGCTGCGCGCGCTGGCACTGGTCCGCGTGGTGCTCTACCACAACTTCGGTTGGGCCTGGCTGCCGCTCGCCTTCCCGTCGATGGGCGTGATGTTCGCGCTGGCCGGCTCGCTGATGGCCCGCTCGCTCAGCCGTCCCGCCCTCGGCGTGATCCGCGGCCGACTGCGCCGGCTGCTGCCCCCGATGTGGCTGTTCGGCGCCCTCATGATCGCCCTGCAGATCTACGACGGCTGGGGCCCCCGCTCCGAGGGCCACCCCACCTGGTGGTGGGCCAAGCTGGCCTTCTGGATCCTGCCGCTGAGCACCCCGCCCTACGCGGACGAGCTGGCCGGCTTCCACCACCACGTGGAGCAGTCCTGGGCCGCGCAGATCATCGTCCCGCTCTGGTACCTCCGGGCCTACCTCTGGTACGTCCTGCTCTCCCCGCTGATGCTCCGGGCGCTGCGCCGCTTCCCGGTGGTGACGCTGTTCACCCCGCTGGCGCTGTCGATCGTCATGAACACCTTCTTCGCCGAGCAGGAGTTCGTCTACAGCAGGGTCTGGGAGACCGCCAACGACTTCACCATGTTCGGCTCCTGCTGGATCCTCGGCATGGCCCACCAGGAGGGGCTGCTCAAGAAGATCCCGCAGTACGTCCTGCCCTCCGTCGCACCGCTGATCATGGTGGCCGGCTTCTGGTACCTGCAGACCCGGCCGGTCGATCCGACCGAGCCGACCGACATAGAGTCCTGGCCGATCGCCCAGGCCCTGTGGTCCCTCGGCTTCGTCGCCCTCCTGCTCCACGTCAGCCCGTCCTGGGAGCAGTGGCCCAGGCCGCTGGAGCGCTGGAACGGCCTGGTCAGCCTGCTCAACTCGCGCGCCGTCAGCGTCTACCTCTGGCACGAGACGGCCCTGGTGGTCGCCGTCCCGCTGATCGACCCGCTCTGGAGCGTCCGGTTCTTCTACGACCACCTCCAGTGGCTCCTGCTCAGCCCGTGGTTCACGCTCCTCGTGGCGATCCCGCTGCTCGTCCTGCTGGTGCTGACCTTCGGCTGGGTCGAGGACGTGGCCGCCAAACGCCCGCCGCGGCTCCTGCCGTACCCGCGCCGCGGACGGGGCAGGCGCCGGGCCGCCGGCTGACGGGGGCCGCGCCCGGGCCGAGGCGGCGTGACCGCGGCGCCGCGAGCGGTTCCCGGATCGCCTCCAGGTCCCCGTCGTCGAGCGTGCCCCCGCCCCCGGCGACGGGGGCGGGGCCGGGGGCGGTGTGCAGCATCACCAGGTAGGTGGTGTCATGGCTGCTTCCGCTGCAGTGCCGTCACCGCCCGCCGCTCCAGGTCCAGGGAGCGGTCCACGTGCGTCGCGCACTCCTCGAAGAGCGCGCGGCGCGCCCCGGCGTCGGCGTCCGCGTCGGCACCGCGGGCGAGCAGGGCCAGCCGGGACCAGTGCAGGGCCGATTCCCGGAACAGCGCGGCGGCCTCCGGCCGGCCGACGAGGTCGAGGAAGTCGGCGTACAGCGGGCGGGTGGCGGCCGGGGCGGTCCACTGCTCCTCGAGGCAGGAGTACAGCCGCCCGGTGCCGGCCCGGAAGGCCTCCGGCGACCCGCCGAACCGGTGCTCCCATCCCGCTGAGGTGTCGCGGTCGCGCAGCTCGGCCGCGAGCTTCTCCATGCCGGTGAAGCCGAAGTTCACGTCGAACGCGTTGCCCAGCACCGGCCCGGTGAGGTGCGTGATCGTGGCGGCGATCGCCCCCGCCACGTCCGGCTCCCCCTCGGCCGGACCGGTGGGCACGACCAGCTGGTGACGGCCCTTGCGGTGCGCGGTCCAGGCGGCGCCGAACTCCTCGCGGTCGATGCGGTACGGGGTCGGGGCCCCGTCGTCGACCAGCAGGTCGTCGCCGTCGTACCCGGCGATCACCACGGTGTGGGCGTCCGTGCCGGTCAGCCCGGCGTCGGGGTCGGCCTCGTGCCAGGGCAGGGACGAGCGGTCGACGACGCAGAAGGCGGGCTGCCCGCCGTCGAGCGCCGCGCGGACGCGGCCCCATCGCGGGTTCATCGCGCGCGTGGCCTCGTACGGGATCCCCAGGCGACCCAGCGCGACCTGCACCCACGGCTCCGGGTGGGCCTGCGCCACGATCGTGGCGATGGGCGGCCGGCCCGCGTACTCGAACACGAAGTACATGAAGCCGATGCCCCCGGCCAGGCCGGCGACCAGTTCCTCGTCGTGGACGCTGCCCACGGCACGCCGGATCAGGGAGGCCTCGCGGTGGCGTCCGGTTTCGAAGTCTTCGTACACGAGCACAGTCATGTGCACACCCTAGGCGGGCGGCCGGGATCCGGACGCGGCGGTGCCGGCGGTGGCAGGGGAGGCAGTCGTGCTGGGACGCGGACCGGCCCGGCCCCGCGGGTGCGGGGCCGGGCCGGGGGTGGTGCGTCGCCGTGGGCTCAGGTCACCGCACGAGCCGGTAGGCGTTGGCGATCGTCTCGCGCGCGGTGTTGCCCTGCTTGTCCTTCAGGTCCACCCGGAAGGTCACGCCACCGGCGGCCGCCGGGTGCTTGACGGTCACCGAGCGGGCGCCCGTGGCATCGGTGGCCACGGCCAGCCGGTGCCAGGTCCGGCCGCCGTCATAGGAGACGTCGACGGTCAGCGACGCGAGCTGCCCGGCCGGCGCGGCCGCGCCGGCCACGTGCAGCGGCACCTTCAGGGTGCTGCCGGCCTTCGCCGTCCCGGTCAGGCCCAGCTTCGGCGACAGCCGTACGGTCGACAGCGGCAGCTTCACGCTCCGGTCGGTGGCCGGGCGGGCCGAGGTGAACGTCCAGACGCCGGTCACCTTCGTGCTGGTGGAGGTGTCCTTGGCGGACCGGGTGGCCTCCTTGGTCAGCCGGTACACCGCGGAGGCGGCCGGGACGTCGGTTGCGCTCACCCAGTCGTTGGGTGCCCCCTCGGCGAGGACCCGGCCGCCGGACTCCAGCCGGCTGAAGCCGCCGGTGGCGACGGAGCTGCCCTCGTGACCGGCGCCGTCCACGAACAGCGGCAGGTTGGCGTCGATCGTGTTGCCGTACCGCTCGGCCCCCTGCGCGCCGGACCCGGCGCCCAGGTCGGGTCCGACCACGCCGGTGTTGAACTCCAGGGTGTAGCGCCCGGCCGGCCGGTAGGACACCCGGTTCTTGTAGTGGACGATGCGCACGTCGCCGTGGGCGTCGGCCTGCGAGGCGGACCAGCTCCAGCGGACGCCGCCGGTGCTCATGTACTGCGTGCCGGTCAGCGGGAGGGTCCGCTCCATCGTGGTGATCGGGCCGGCGCTGAACCCCTCGGGGGTCGACGCGGTGATCTGTACGAGGCCCTTGACGCCGGGGACCGAGGCGCCGAAGCCGAACTTCACCTCGGCGAGGTCGGCGCGGGCGACGGTGCGGGTCAGGCCGGTGAACCAGTTGCCGGTGCGCTGGAAGGCGAGCCGGTAGTCGGTGGTCGGGGCCGCGGGAGACCGCCAGACGCCGGACAGCTGCGCCTGTACGCCGGTCGCCGCCGGGCCGAGTGCGGCGGTGCGGAACTTCGTCGCGCCGTCCACGACCCAGCTGCCGGTCACGCCCGCCGCCTGGTCGTAGTAGCCGACGGTGGCGCTCACCAGCTTGGCGCTGCGGTCCGGGGCCGTGATGACGAAGGGCTTGGCCTTGCGGGAGTCGAGGGTGACGGTGGTCTTCGCGGCCACCTTCAGCACCGGCTGGACGAAGACGGCCATGCGGTTGTCGTTGCCGGGGCTGGTGACCAGGCTCTCCAGCTGGTAGTCGCCCTTGGGCAGCCGCTTGACGGCCGTGCCCGAGGGGTCGTAGGGCACGTCGAGGCGCTCCATCCCGTTCGAGCCGGCCTTGGTGAGCGTGGTGGCGTAACCGGGTGCGGGCCGGCCGTTCTCGTCGAGGTGGCGCACGGCCACGTCGTACGACTCGGTCTCGCGCTGGACGGCGAGGCCGGTGTGCACCGACTGCCCGCCCCCGGCGGCGAGTACGGTGCCGCCGAAGGAGCCGTCGGCGGTGCCCTTGCGGGTGTCGACCGTGACGGTGGTCGTCGCGGTGCCGCCGGCCGGGACGGTCAGCTTGGCATCCTTGACGGTGAACATCCCCGCCGGGGCCGGGCGGCCCGCCGCGTCGGTGCCGGCCGCGGACAGCGTCACCGTGACGGCCTTGGTGCCGTGGTTGCGGTAGGTGAGGGCCTTGGCGCGCGGCTTGTCGTCGGCGTGCGGCCACAGCTGGGTGCCGAAGTCGAGCGAGCCGGGCTCGGAGACGACGAAGGCGGTGCGGGCCCGGGAGAGGTCCACCCGACCGGCGCCCTGCTGGAGGGCGTTCAGCCCCGGACGGGGCTTGGCCGAGCCGGTCAGCAGCGCCTTGAGCCGGGCGCCGTTCCATCCCGGGTGCTGCTGGAGCAGCAGGGCGGCGGCGCCCGCGACGTGCGGGGTGGCCATGGAGGTGCCCGACATCGTCGTGTAGCCGTTGCCGGCGGGCTCGCCGCCCTGGGTGGTCTTGGCGGCGACGATGTCGACGCCGGGCGCGGTGATGTCGGGCTTGGCGAGGCCGGTGGCGGTCGGGCCGCGGCTCGAGAACTCCGCGAGCCGGTCCTGCTTGTCGACCGCGCCGACGGTGAGCGCCGCGGGGGCGCTGCCGGGCGAGGTGATCGTGCCCGGCTTGTCGCCCTCGTTGCCCGCGCAGACGACGAACAGGGCCTTGCCGGAGAGCCGGGCGACCGCTTCCTCCATCGGGTCGACCTCGGGGCCGTCGTCGGCGACGATGCTCATGTTGACGATCCGGGCGCCCTGGTCGACGGCCCACTGCATGCCGGCGGCGATGCCCGACTGGCTGCCGAAGCCGTCGTCGCCGAGGACCTTGCCGTCGAGCAGCCGGGCGCCGGGGGCGACGCCCTTGTACCGGCCGCCCGACCTGGCGCCGGAGCCGGCGAGGGTGGAGGCCACGTGCGTGCCGTGGCCGTAGCGGTCCTTGGCGTCGGGGGAGCTGGTGAAGTTCTTCTCGGCCAGCTCCACGCCCCGGAGGTCGGGGTGGGTCTGGTCGACCCCGCTGTCCAGAACGGCGACCTTGACGCCCTTGCCGGTGTAACCGGCCTTCCACATGGCGGGGGCGCCGATCTGCGGCACGCTCTTGTCGAGGGCGGCGCGGACCTTGCCGTCCAGCCACAGGTGGGCGATCGGGGCCGCTTGCCGCGCGGTCGCGCCGGCGGATGCCCGACCGGCGAGCCGGGACCACAGGGCCGGGACACCGGACTTGGGCGCCTCGAAGGCCTCGCCGTCGACGGCGGGCAGCGCGCGCCGGTCGCGGGCGACGTCGGCCAGCGCCTCGCCGAAGGCGCTGGGCACCCTGGCCCCCGAGGTGTCCCGCCGGTACGAGACGATCAGCGGCAGGGCGTCGCGGTGCGCGTCGTCGAAGCCGTCCGCGGCCAGTCGGGCGACGTCGAACAGCCGCCTGTCCAGCACCCCTTCGCCCAGCAGGCGCAGCGCGTCCTGCGGGATGACGTACGTGTGCCCGGCCGTGCGCCGGATCGACATGGCCGTGCCCGCACGGCCCTTGGCGCGGTCGATCCGGACCACCGCCCCGTCCGCGCCGACGGCGACGCGGTCGCCGGTGACCAGGGTGACGGTCACCGGTGGTCCTGCCGGTGCCTTCGCTCCCTGGTGTGCGGTGGGTCGTACGGTCGGCGCCGGCTGGCCCGTGGCCGCCGCCGTCCCGGCGACCAGCGCCGCCGCCACCGTGGCGGCCACTGCCGCCCCTCTCACTTTCGCCACAGGTACCACCTGTGATCCCCCGCTCTCATGCGCATGCCAAAAGGTCGATCAGTAACACGCGTGTGGGGGGCATTCAGTTCTCTTGTCCGGCAGATCACATGGCCCTGCGGGTCATTTCCCGTGCTTCAAGTGGTTCGGGTGTCGGCCGAGTTGGTGTGTGGCGCCGACGGCGAGACCGCTCGTCGGCGCCGGGGACCCGAACGGCGCCGGCTTCGGGGCTCGTAGACGCTTGTTCCGGCCGTGCTTCGTGCACACATGGTTGCGGCGGCCCTCCCGGGGCCGCCGCTGCTGCGTGGCGGCCCCGGGAGGGCCGCCCGCACGCTCAGGTCCTGACCAGCAGGCCGCGGCTGCGCAGCACGTACCGCTCGAGGGGGCTGAAGATCAGCAGGTCGATCGCGATGCCGACGACGAGGATCAGGAAGATCGCCAGGAACACGCCGGGGAGGTCGATGTTGTTGCGGCCGTTCTCGAGCAGCTGGCCCAGGCCCAGGCCGAGGTCGGGGGAGCTGGCGATGATCTCGGCGGCCATGAGGGAGCGCCACGAGAAGGCCCAGCCCTGCTTCAGGCCCGCGAGGTAGCCCGGCAGCGCGGCCGGCATGACGATGTGCCGGGCGCCGAGCAGTCCGGTGGCGCCCAGGGTGCGGCCGGCCCGCAGGTAGAGCGGCGGGATCTGGTCGACGCCGGAGACCAGGCCGTTGGCGATGGACGGGACGGCGCCCAGCAGGATGACGGTGTACATCATGGCGTCGTCGAGGCCGAACCAGAGCACGGCCGGGGGAACCCAGGCGACCGAGGGCAGGGACTGCAGGCCCTGGAGGATCGGGCCGATCGCGGCCCGGACGGCCTTCACCCGCGCGACGAGCAGTCCCAGCGGGGTGCCGATCGCCAGGGCCAGCAGGAAGCCGAACAGGCCGCGCGACACGCTGGTCCAGACGACTTCCAGGAGCGTGCCCTGCACCCACATGTCGGTCAGGCTGTCCCACACCGCGGACGGGGCGGGGAGCTTGGTCTCGTCGGTGACCCGTGCCGAGACGAGGACCTGCCACACCAGCAGCACGAGGCCGACGGCCAGGAGCGGGGGCAGCACCTTCCGGACGAGGACCTCGCGCACCGGGGTGCGGTGGGTCTGGACCGCGTCGAGGGCGTCCAGGCCGGCGCCCAGGCCGCCCAGGTCGTCCGGCCCGGCCTTGCCGGTGGCCTCCGGAGTGGTGTCGGTGGACTCCGGGGTGGTGTCAGTGCTGGCCATGGCGGCGGATCTCCCCACGCAGGTGTTCGGTGATCTCGAGGGACAGTTCCGCGACGGCGGAGTCCTCGATGCGGCGTGGCTGCGGGATGTCCACGGTCCATTCCTTGGCGATGCGGCCGGGTCGTGAGGAGAGCAGTACGACGCGTTGGGCGAGGC